>CALUQF010000063.1 GCA_944322835.1 Candidatus Gastranaerophilales bacterium
TAAGATTCAAATTTGTTAGCAGCCCTAGCAACGCAAACATTGAAGTGGAATTTGTAGACTTTGTTGCAAATTGTAATGATGCGGGTGCTGTCGGCTGTACGGAGATGATGACACGCGCCGGACAGTATTACAAGGCATTTGTTACGATTGGAACCAAAGAATATTTTCGTGCGTATGAAGGCGGGAGATATGTTAGAAAAATAGTTACCCGCTCAAAGGATCATATCTATGGTGTAATGCTGCATGAAGCAGGTCATGCAATAGGTTTGGGACATTCCCCCAATAGTGGCAGTATAATGTACCCGTATGATTTGGATTCTATGCAGTATCTAACAGATGAAGATATGAGACTTTTGTATAATAAATATCATTAATATCCGTATTTACCCACATAATGTAATATGCTAGAATAATCTTATGGAAGGTGTTAATCAAGAGTATTTAGACAACCTAAAAACAAAGGTTCATAATAAGATTGAGAATGTTGATTTATATCAATTCAAAGGCAGTGTTTCAAAACTTGTTGGTTTAACCGTTGAAGTTAAGCTTCCTGGGCTAAAGATAGGAGACTTGTGCTATATAGAAGCCGCAAACGGAGAAAAAAAACCGGCAGAAGTTGTTGCTTTTAAAGGCGATGCCGCTCAATTACTGCTATTATATGATGGTGCTGGTATCGGGCAGGGGAGTTTGGTTACAACGACCGGACAACCGATTATTATACCAGTTGGAGATTTTTTATTAGGTCGGCTGATAAGTCCGATGGGCGATCCAATTGACGGGAAGCCGATGAATATTGAAGGAGCTATGTGGCGTCCGGTAGAGGGACCGCCACCCGGGCCGTTTGAAAGACCTATTATTACGGAAATGTTCTCAACCGGCGTACGTGCAATCGACTCTTGTCTGACTTTCGGGTGCGGGCAGCGTATGGGATTATTTGCGGGCTCAGGCGTCGGTAAAAGTACACTTTTGGGTATGATTGCGAGAAATTCAGATGCTGATGTTAACGTTGTTGCACTAATCGGAGAACGTGGAAGGGAAGTTAAGGAGTTCGTAGAAGATGCTTTAGGACCTGAAGGTATGAAAAAATCAGTTCTTGTATGCTCAACTGGAGACCAGCCGCCTTTAATCCGTCAAAAATGCCTGCTAACCGCTACTGCTGTTTGTGAATACTTTAGAGATCAGGGTAAAAAGGTATTCTTAATGACAGATACGGTAACACGTTGTGCAATGGCAGGGCGTGAAGTAGGCTTATCAATCGGCGAGCCGCCTACAATGAAAGGTTATCCGCCTTCAATATTCTCATGGCTGCAAAAAGTTCTTGAAAGAGCCGGAAATAGTCCTAAAGGATCTATTACAGCTTTTTATACCGTGTTGATGGAAGGTGATGATATTAATGACCCGATTGTTGACACTGTGCGTGGTATTACGGACGGGCATATTTTCTTGTCCAGAAAGGTTGCAGAAGCTAACCATTATCCTGCTATAGATATCTTAGGAAGTATCTCAAGGCTTATGTCCGCAATAGCCTCTCCTGAACATAAAGAAGCTGCCGGGAAATTACGTAAAATTATGGCAATGTATAGAGAAAACAAGGATTTAATCGATGTTGGCATGTACCAGCAGGGTTCTAATCCCAAGCTGGATATTGCAATTGAGATGATGCCGAAAATCAATGCCTTCTTACAACAAAGAACTACCGACAGTGTAAGTATGCAAAATACAATCGATACATTAATTAATATGATGTCAGGCGTTGACGTGTAAAGCCCTGAATATTTAGCGTCTTTACCTATTGCCTATCTTTCATGTTTGTTATAGCATTTAATGGTAATGTGTATTATATATTAATGTTAACATTTGTAAAATTTTTGGCTTTCCATGCCGGAAATAAGGCAAAAAATTTTATTTTACATTCTTTATATATGTAGAAGGAGTACTCGAAAGGTGTTTATTAATAGAATTAATGGTGTAACAAATCCAAATTTTAAAGGTTATCAGCACGTAAAGAATGAAACGGGCGAAACGGTTTTGAAATTCAATTATCCTTATAATTATAAGGAAGGTGAAGAATGTGAGATTCAGTTCTTTAAAGCAGCGCCTGATGAAAATTATAACTACAAGATTGATGAAAAGCCGATTTATACTCTAAAGATGAAGCCCGAGGGGGTAAATGTAAATCTGCAGGACGTTACAAACCTTGATAAAGACGAAGCCTTCGCGTATAGAGTTATTAGAAAAGATAAGAATGGTAATGAGATCTGGTCCGGCCCGGATACAGGCGTTCAGGTTAGAAAAATAAATGACAAAGAATATGGTTTTAGAGTTCATCAGGACTATAATTGGACAACAAGCCAAACTAAAGACGGAAAGACGATACCGACACATGAATACTTAGATGGTCCAAATAACTATGCTTACACTCTTGTAAGCAGAAAAGGGACAACACCTACAGTACAAGGTGCTGCTTATTTGGCGATACCTGATTCATTCAAACCAGGTGTTAAATACAAAGGATTTGATGATCCAAATACTGGCGAAATCTATTGTGATAAAGACCACCAAAAGAACATGGAAGGTGTTATAAGAAGTTTCTCCAATAGATTTGGAGGTGGTATTGCAGGACTCCAGGATGGGATTTCTTATTTAAAGGCAAACGGTTATAAATACTTGTTTACAACTCCGATTGCTAACGGTGATGATAAATCCGGGCACGGATACTGGAACAAAAACAATTTCCAGGTATCTCCGGATATGGGAAATCTTGAAAACTACAAGACATTCCTCAAAGAAATGTACAGAAACGGAATGGGTTATGTATATGACGGAACCTTCACCTCAGAAGGTTTGGAAGGTATTCATTTCCAATATGCTTTAAGATGGGCAAACAGAAACCCGCAGACTTATTACTGGTTCAGATTAAACGGACTCAAAGATACAAGTATCGGGCTAGGGACTTTGCCGACAAAAGAAGATGTTCTTGCTCATAGAATAATAAATGCACCTTATAATTATGAATTGCAGAATGACGGAACTTATAAGGCCGTTGCTAATCCTAATTATGACTCATCAAAGGAAACTCTTGTTCAAATCTATGATAAAACCCAGGTAAGTCCTGAACAGAAAAAAAGCAGAGATGAGGCTATTAAGACTTATCAGCGCCTGAAATCAGGAAATGAGCTGGATAAGATTACGTATGATGATACATTAATCAGTTATGTATTCCCGATTAATCCGAAAGAGTATCAGGATAGAATTGATGTAATCAATGATTTAAACAAGAATTACGGTAAAAATATTAAACTCGATACTCCTGCTGGTTCAATAATAGCTTGTCATTTTTCAAATTTCCATATTGATAAAGATGCAAACGGAACTGTTAACTGGGATGCTAACAAAGATATGATTAAATTAAACTATCATATCTCAGGTTATGACGAAAAGCTTTTGCAGGCAATTCCTAATATTTCACAGCGCAACTACGAGCGTGAAATGATAGAAAGAGGAACAAAAGAAGTTCAAGATATTACTATACAGTCTTTGAAATATTTAATGCAAACGGCTAAAGATGTTCAAAATAAATACACTGCCCAGACAGTAGGCAGCGCAAAAACTATTGAAGTCTTAGATAAGCTTATAAAAGACGGCAAACTTCCGGAAGAAACAAGAATAACATCCAGCATGCTGAATAATATTCTAAATGGTCATTATATTTTATCACCGAAAGGAACTCTTGATAGAGACGATACAACAGTAAAAGCATTGATGAAATTACCTCTTGATGCGTTAGAGTTCGGAGAAAATACTGTCGGAGTTCTTTCTACATCTTATCTTTCAAACAGAGCAACAACAGATGAAACAATCGGTATGACAAGGTTTGAATTGATGAAAGAACGTAACCCGCACCTCGTTGAGCCTTATACAAAGATTTATAACAGAATGAATAGTCTTTACCAGAATGAGTTAAAAGATTTTGCCGATAAAATAATAACTAAAGTCAATGAAAAATCAAATGAAAAACTTCTCGACCAAAACGGTGATTATACTGAATACGGCGAATATGTAATTAACCTTCTGGGTAAAGATATTGCAAGATATGCTTTCTTAAAATCACTTGCCGGTGACGGGTTGAAAACAAAAATTCTGTCTGATGGAGAAGTAACTTATGATTATGATAAGTTAAAAGCTGAAACTTCGCTTAAAGAATTAGGTATCAATGCTCACAGCCCTGAAGATGAAGCGGCTCAGCTTGAAAAGAAAATCGAAAAAGGTATCAAAAAGCTATCAGAAAGCGATGTAACATATTTAGCCGATGCAATCTCTAAACAGATAGCTGGAACAGATACAATGAGTTTTAGAATAGCGGAAGCACTAACAGATAAAGCTGGCTTAGGGCTTAATATGAGACTTGACGCTGCTAAAGATATTGAAGATCAGGATGCTATCAGAAATAGAGATAATGACTTTGATGATGTTAATAATGAAACAATTAAATTCTGGAGAAAAGCTGTTGGCGCAATTAAAGAAATTAACCCGAATGCCAATATCATAGCTGAAATAACAGATATTGATATGTTAATGAAGGATAAATACGGCTGGAACGGTAATAATTGCTATCCATATAATGGTATGACAGATATTGGAAGCAGATTTAACGGCGTACCTGATTTTATGACAAAACTATTTAATGAAACAGGTATCACAACAGAAGCCGGTTACTCATACTTCTTTACTGATATGCTCAATATTTTTGCAAAAGAATTTGAAGCAGGCAGTGTAAAAGGAACCGGTATTAATGGTATTGGTTATAATAGACAAGATATGCTTAAAGAAAAGATTGAGCTTCTTATGGCAACAAGAAGCCCTGATTTCTTGAGAAATATGTACATATTTGCCGGGAACCACGATAAGCCACGATTGATTCACGGTATGGCGCTTGATATGGCATTATTCCATAGTAATGGACAGAATCATGAACACATGTTGAGAGCACTCAAAGTTCTTACTAATGTAAATGATGTCAATGATATTCCGATTGAATTGAGATTAAATTTAGATAATCGAGATTTCAGAAGAACTATAAGCTTTAATGCAATTGCTCAGAGTGAACTTTTAAGAACTGTTATCAATGAGGATTTAAAAGGTATTGCCTCTGAAGAAACTATTAAAGACTTAAATAAAGCTATTGTTGATTTAACAAACGGAAACTACCTCTCTGATAACAAAAACATAGACTACCAGACTGTACATATTAAGGAATTGGCAACGCTTAAAGATGCGTTTACTGAAATACTTAATCTGGCAGAAAAACACGGACTTAAGCTTACAGACTCAGAAAAACAAAAACTTATAGAAGAAACTGTAAACAGAGCAAATTCAAAAGATTTAGCTAATTACCAGATTCACTGTGATCTAGACTGGAAAAAAGATGATGTTGGAGATCCTCAGTATGAACAAAATAACAACTATGCAAGAGATCTGTTAGGTGCTAAAGCAGACTATTCTAGTTACAGCTTGTATACAGTTCAGCTTGCAAGATTACTGAGAGATTCATATGAAGGTAAGAATAAGGAAGCCATTAATGCTGCCGTTAAAGATTTTGCCGAAAAGTTCAATAGAAATGTAGTTAAATCTAGTTCAACAGAGCTTCCCAAATATGAACCTCATAATATAGCAAAAAATAAACTGGGTTATGCAAGACGTGATTTAAGAACTGCTGCGGAAATGCTTGTTAAACAGGTTGAATACAAAACAGGAAAGCCTGTTGCAAATAGAGATGCAATAATTGATACAATCTTTAAATCAGCAACAGAACCTGCTGTTCAAAAAGCTGAAATGATGATGTCATATTATGGCGCATTATTCGGAATGCCTCAGATGTACGCCGGAGATGAAATGGGTATGACCGGTTTGGAAGAAAAGGCTAAGAATATTTACCAGCAAAACAGAAACGCTCTTCCTTGGAGTCAGGTAGATGAGAATGATATTCTCGGAAACTATAGAAAAGCTGTTATGCAGGGTATGAATGGAGCATTCGCAAACAAAAGTAATCCTGATCTTCGCGCTCTTAATGACGGAACTCCGTATTCAATGGATATAAAGGTTAACGGAAAAACAAGAGCTGAAATTAAACAGGCTATTCAAGAATTAGCAGAACAGGCAAAGAATGAACCTAATAAAGCTAAAAAAGAGCAGCTTGAAAATGAATGCAGAAAGATGATTAAGGACTTAGCCAAAGTCGCTTACATGATGCAGAATTCAAACGGCGATATGACTGTAAGTATCTTTTATGCAGGAGATGTAAATCTTGAAAACCGGCATGATTACTTTAAAGACCATCCGGAAATAAAGGATGAAGCAAGCCGTGCAAAATTCTTTAAAGACAACAATATAGAATCGATTAATCCGCATAACAAATACGTTCCAATACAGGCAAGAACAGAAATTGATTCAATTCAGCCGTCCTTATCTCCAACAGCAGCCGGAGGTGTGGCAGCTGCAATAGCTCTTCCTGTCGGTACAGTATTTATGAATGCTGATATGAGAGATAAAGCAAGATATGTTGTCAATAAAGCCGGTGCGATTGTTAAAGAAGGCGGCGGAAAGATTGTTTTAGATGGTCTGACTGCTAAAAACGGCGTTATGATATTGAAACACATTGCATTTAAAGGCAGACCATATTATAACAAACAATTCCACATAGCACCTCAAGCCTATCAAAACAATGATATTGCGCCAGAAGAAGGTAAAAAGCTTTCTATCATTGCTCGTTAAGCATTTATACGACACTAAAACTATAAAAGCAGGCTTTGTATAATGCCTGCTTTTATACTGGATATAGATAAAAATATTTATGCAACTTTTAATGTATAACCTAATTCCTTCAAGACCTTTAAAACAGTATCAAATTGAGGAGTAACCTCACCCTTAAATATTGCATATAAATTACTCCTCGAAATACCAGTTTTTTTAGATAGGCTAGAAATGTTATCTTTTGCTCTGACAACATATTCAAGGGAACGAACGAAAGCATTTAAGTTGCCATCCTCTAAATATGCCTCAAGATTTAAGGATAGCCATTCTTTTATATCATCTTCTGTTTTTAATTCTTGCTCTATTTGTTCCGACAGATTAAAATCTTTTATATTTTTCATATTATATTCCTTTCAATAGCTTAATGATTTCTTTTGCTTGTTTTATATCTTTCTTTTGGGACTTTTTGTCACCTCCGTTTATAAGTAATACAATTGTTTTATCCTCAATCATATAATATATTCGATATCCTGAACCTAAGTTAAATCGTAATTCATAAAGATATTCATCCAGTTGTTTGTAATCACCAAAATTACCATCTTTTAGCCTGTCAAGTCTTAATAAGATTCTTTTTCTAACAGAACTATCCAGAGTTTTTAACCATTCTTTAAGAGGTTCTTCTCCATTGTTATCAATATAATTTTGCAGAATGTATTCGTTCATACTAATATTGTACTATATTTAGTACAATATTGCAAGAAAATTAATCGTACATTTTTTGTAAAAAATTCAGATTGATACAAAAAACAAGCTGCTTTTGAGAAATGAAGCCTTTTTTAATCAACCGATTGAACAAGTTGTTGTGCTATTTTGACGGCTTCGGCTCTTTTGGTTTGGTTTTCCCAAAAATCGGGAGCTGTAATATAAGGTTTGATAATTTTTCTTGCCCAGGAACCTATTGCTATTCCCCAATAATTTATTCCGCAAAGTTTTGCAAGAGCTGCTGTTTTAGAGTTTGTACCGCCGGAGAGAACAATATGCACCGGAAGATTAGCATTCTGTATAATCTCCGCCATCGCAACCGCCTGCAAAGTAGTCTTATAACTGTCATCGGAGCCGCTCATCGGGATACCGTCCGCCTGAACGATTGTTGTATAAGGTTTTCTATGCGCAATCATATTCCTAATACGCTCTAAAACTTCTTTGTTACCGAAGTTTTCTCTGTCGATACAAATTGAGGCATACTTCGGATTACATTCATTTATTACATTCCATTTGTATTCCAAATCTTTTTTGTCATGCCCCATAATATGTAATTCCAGGATTTCGACCCCATTTTCAACCATATAAGGAAGGAGCTCTTTTACATTAACATCTTTTTCAAACATTGCTATTGCACCTGTAGGACATTTTTTTGCACAGGTACCGCATCCGATACAGCGTTTTTCATCAATCATAATAGAAGATAAGACAGCATCGTTAGGACAGTTTCTATAACAATTTCCGCATTTTATACAAACAGACTCCCTGATTTTTGCTTTTGTAATATGCGGATCTCCCTTAATACCGACACTTACACAAAAATGGCAGTCATCTGCTCCCGCCATACTAATGGCCATTTTTGCAGCTTCAAGGATTTCTTTTCTTGCAGAAATGTCAAAAAATTTACATCCAGCAAGCGCATAAATATACACCAACCGTTTTACACTCTCACAATCTTCATTTCCTGCACCGCATACCAGTTTAAACATAGAATCTAAAAACCTATCGCAGAATTAAAGATTTTTCTTTTTACCGGACGTTTGGCAATAGCTTGAGTATCCACGGTAATTTCAGGTGTTTCAATTACCTGACCGGCTCTTTGAAGCATATTATTCTGCTGTAGGGTTTTATCTACATTATTAAACGATTTCAAGCTGTCTAGTTTGTTTTGAAGCTCTTCATTTTCATTGTTCAGAATAATTGTTTGTCTGCTCAAGTCATTTAATTTCATCTCACAAGAGATAACAAAGTAGTAGCTTACAACCACCACGCTGATAAGCAGGCCCAGAATAACACATAATGTTTTGTTTACTCTTTTTATTGCCATATCTCTTACAAGATTCTCCTTTGGAAAGTACCCTTCTATTATACTATTAACAGCTAAATTTTGAACAGATTTATCTACAAAAGATTTCTTAGTATTCTGCTCTTCTATAATGTATTCTTTTTTTGTCTCACCGGATAATTTTTTTATAAAGTTGTCTAAATTATTCTCTCTCTTATTGTTGATTTTTAAAGCCGAAACCAATTTTTAATACTCCTTACACCCAAAATTCAAGAAGCCCTGCTCCGTCCTGTTACAAAACTTTTCTTGCTATTCTTAATTTTGCACTACGTGACGGCGGATTCTCTTTTATCTCCTCATCGCTTGCCGTAATAGGTTTTTTATTTACTAACTCTATTCTTGGCGGCGTGCATTTGCAAATCATATCATTGCATCTGCACTTTGCGCTTTCATACTTGAAGATTTGCTTAACTATCCTATCCTCCAGAGAATGAAAACTTATCACAGAAATTATACCACCAACATCGAGTAAATCCAATATATCATTAAGTACAATTTTTACATTTTTTAACTCATTGTTAACTTCTATCCGTACAGCCTGAAACACTCTTGTAGCAGGGTGTATATTAGACTTAATATGAGGAGCCGCTTTGATAATAATATCAGCAAGCTCTTTCGTTGTTCTAATCGGCTCAGCCCTTCGAGTTTCAACAATCTTCTTTGCAATGCGTTTTGAAAATCTTTCTTCTCCATATTCACTAAAAATCCTCACCAAATCCTGTTCTGAATACTTATTAATGACATCATAAGCTGAAAAATCACTGTCCATGTCAAATCTCATGTCTAACGGAGCGTCTTTAGAAAAAGAAAACCCTCTTTCCTGCTTGGTTAATTGATGGTATGAAGCTCCCAAATCCAAAATTACACCGCCTGTAATTCTTTCAATTCCGAGTTTTTTTAACTCCAATTTTATATTTGTATAAGAAGATTTCACAATTGTTAAATTCGGATAACACTTTAATCTTTCACCCGCATGCTTAATTGCTTCTTCGTCTATATCAAAAGCTACAAGCCTGCCGTCTGGAGAAATTCTCTTGAGTATTAATTCGCTGTGGCCGCCTCCTCCAAGAGTACAGTCAACATATATTTTGCCATTTTCACACTCAAGAGCGTCAACAGCCTCATGCAGCATAACAGTATAATGCTTAAAGTCATCAGTCATGGTTTCTTACCTCTAACATAAAAGTTACAGGGCCGTCATTGATAAGCTCTACATCCATCATTGCGCCAAAACTCCCTGTTTGGGTTTTTATTCCGTATGCTGAAACTTCTTTAATAAAAGATTTGTATAATTCATTTGCTATATCCGGATGAGCAGACTTATCAAAGCTTGGACGTGTACCTTTTTTGCAGTCTCCGCATAGGGTAAATTGTGATACTATAAGCATCTCTCCGTTTATATCTAATAATGATTTATTCATTTTGTCATTTTCATCAGGAAAAATTCTTAGATTGACTGTCTTTTGGGCTAATTTTTGAACCTCGTCAAGAGTATCACCTTTTTCGATCCCAACCAGAGCCAATATTCCTTCTCCAATCGAAGAAAATTTCTCGCCGCTTATT
>CALUQF010000064.1 GCA_944322835.1 Candidatus Gastranaerophilales bacterium
GCAAGAGGAAAGCGTCAAGAGGCTTGACGAAATGGAAAAAGACACAAAGCGACGGGAGCGGAACAAACTCCGTGACCGATTACTCCAAAATTTTCGCTATTTCACGAGCAAAGAGAAAAACCCTTTGCAGGTTTGAAATTATCAGCCTGTGTACACGTAACTAAAGAAACTGCTGCTTTGTGCACAGTTATGAAAGACGGCGGCGCAGATGCAGTTCTTATTGCATCCAATCCGTTATCAACACAGGACGATGTTGCAGCAGCTCTTGTTAAATACTGGGATATCCCTGTTTTAGGCTATGCCGGAGAATCTGTTGAAGTGTATAGAGACCATGTCCGCTCTGCTTTGGATCACAATCCGGATATCATAATTGACGACGGGTGTGATTTAGTCGCAACACTTCACGCTGAAAGGCCCGAAATGACCAGCCATATCATAGGTTCAACAGAAGAAACCACTACAGGTATTATAAGACTTCAGGCTCTTGAAAATCAGGGTGAACTTAAATTTCCGGCTCTCGGAGTTAACACAAGTTTAACAAAACATCTTTATGATAACCGTTACGGCACAGGGCAAAGCGCAATGGACGGAATTATGAGGGCGGCAAACATCCTTATAGCTGGTAAAACCGTTGTAATCTCCGGTTACGGATGGTGCGGAAGAGGCTGTGCTCTGAGAGCCAAAGCTTTGGGCGCTAATGTGATTGTATGTGAAGTCGATCCGTTAAAAGCTCTTGAAGCTGCTATGGAAGGATATAGAGTAATGCCGATAGCAGAAGCAGCAAAAGAAGGAGATATCTTCTTAACTGTTACGGGGGATAAACATGTTGTTGATGTTCAGCATATAATGACAATGAAAGACGGCGCCTTTTTATCCAATGCAGGACACTTTGACCATGAAGTTAACGTTCCTGACCTAAAAGCTCATACTGTCGAAATAAAACGTATCAGACCATTTCTGGATGAATACAAATTAACAAACGGCAAATCGGTCTATGTTCTGGCGGAAGGAAGACTGGTTAATCTCGTTGCGGCAGAAGGTCATCCGGCTTCCGTAATGGACATGAGTTTTGCAAATCAGGCTTTAGGTATTGAATTTTTAGTTAAAAATAAAGGAACACTTGAAAACAAATTATATACCCTTCCAGAGCAGGTCGATATTGATATTGCAAAACTTAAGCTTGAATCAATGGGGATTGAAATAGATACACTTACTCCGGAGCAGGAAGAATATTTAAACAGCTGGAGACTATAAAATAAAACAAATAAAAGCCGGTTTAATACCGGCTTTTATTTTTATAATTTCTTTCTTAAAATTGAATTTGACCCCTGACAAGTTATAAATAACATATTCCCTTCTACATGCAGTCCATATGGTTTATCTATATTAGATACAAATACTGTCACTATACCCTGGGGTGTAATTTTTAGAACATTATTAGTATTGTAGTTAGAGACATAAATATTTCCGATACTATCACTTGCAAGACTAATCGGCCCGCTGATTTCTTTGCTTTTTAAGAATACTTTCCTCTTTCCGTCGGGAGTAATTTTTATAATTGTATTATCAGAATAAGTTGCAACATAAATATTTCCTTCACTATCGGTTGTTATACCTGTAGGACTCAGAATATTCTCGTAAATCCCTGTTTGTGTTGCAATTTTAGATGGCGGATTAGATTTCTGCGGCGGAAGTGTTGTTGTAACTTTTATACTTTCCGCAAGCTCCTGGCCGCGCTGATAATACGAACTTGAGGGAGGAATTAAGCTTAAATATTCACTGGCTTTTGTATAATCTTCCAGCTTTGAGCTTAAAAAAGCCAGTTTGTATACAACTTCATAATCATTCGGATTTCTTATATAAACCTGTTTGTATATTGACAAGGCTTCTGCATATTGTTTTAAATATTCCAATACAGTCGCAAGGTTATAATAGGCATCAATATAATCTGGATACGCTCTAATTGCTGAACGAAAAGATTCTATTGCTCTTTCATACATGCCGAGTTTATAAAAATCAATACCCTGATTATAATCAAGCTTAGCATCTACAGGAATTTCTGCAGCATAAACCGACATTGACAGTGATAAAAGAATTGTAGCAAATATCTTCTTTAACATGTCCAATATTATAACACAGTTTCCTATTTTACGGTAGAATGTAAATATGAAAAAACCTAAAGTAATAGCAGTAACCGGCCCTACAGCAAGCGGTAAAACAAAGCTTGCAATCGAACTTGCCAAAAAATTAAACGGAGAAATTATTTCTGCTGATTCAAGACTTGTATATAAGGGATTTAATATTGCTTGTGCAAAACCGTCTTTAGAAGAACAAGAAGGAATTCCGCATCATCTTATGGATATTGTGGAACCAGAAACAGATTATTCTGTAGGGAATTTTTATGATGATGCAAAAAATGCAATAGAAGATATATTATCCCGGGGGAAAATGCCAATTGTTGCAGGCGGAACCGGATTATATTTCAGAATTTTGCTTGAGAATTATAACCTGCCGAGAGTGGAAGCAAATTATACATTAAGAGAAGAGCTTGAATTAAGAGATAAAAATGATTTATTAAAAGAACTTGAAAGTTTGGATAAAATAACTTATGAGCGGCTTAAAGAGAGTAATAAACGCCGAATTGTCAGAGCGCTGGAAGTTATAAAAACCAGTGGTGTACCTTTATCCGAAATGGAGCTGCAAAAAGAACCGGAATATGATGTTGAATGGCATATCCCTGAAATTAACTCACGCGAAGAATTGTATGACAGGATTAATAAGCGTGTTGATATAATGCTGGAGGCCGGAATTATTCAAGAAACAGAAAATCTCTTAAAAAAACACGGCCGTATTAAAAACATTGTGGATACAATAGGGTATAAAGAAATTATAACTTACCTTGACGGTTATACATCTTTAGAGGAAGCTTTGGATAAATTAAAACAGCATACAAGGAATTATGCAAAACGCCAGATTACTTGGTTTAAAAGAAATCCGGCATTAAAAATTGATTATTAAAATAACAGAACTTTAGTTTTTCCCGCAGCAATTCTTGAATTTTTTCCCGCTTCCGCAAGGACACGGATCATTGCGCCCGACTTTTTCTGTCATAACAGGTGTTTGTGGTTTAGGTTCGGAAATATAGTCAAAAATTTCCGAGAATGCTTTTGAACAAAAAAGCACTGTTGCCGATGAGTAAATTGTGTTATTTAGAAATTCTGATTTGTATTTTTTCAGCATATCATCAAATGTATACGAAGTTCCCATAACTTCATTAACTACATCCATGAAATTGGCATGCTCTGTTGAAATACGTTCTAAAATAGTATTTGGAATTGAATCATTGGTTAAGAAATATTCAACGCAATTTTTTACATTTTCTACTTGATTTTTATCCTCAAAGATTTTTGAAAATGTTTGATAAAAAGGTATTGCATATAAGCCCTTCTGTTCATCAAAAATTACAGCTACATCATAGATTTCATTATGTGAAGAAAATCCGCCCATTGAATTTTCAAGGAAATTAGAATAATTATTATCCAATTCTTTTACATGGAAAAACTTATATTCTTTGATATCACACCTTTTATCGGCCAAATCAATATCTTCTCCTTCATTAAATGCACCTATAATATCATCTGCATACTTATTTGTTGTTAAAATGATATCTGTATTAAAAGTTTTAATAAACTTTTGATACATATCAACAATTGTTGATTTAATTTCCTCTTCTTTTTCGGGATTATCAAAATAAAGCATACGCGGATTATTTACGAGCTTCATTACTGCATATCTGTATGCATCTTCTTTTTGGGAATGCGAAAGTACATTAGAAATCTCTATTACATAATACTCCCCGGCAAACTCAAAAATTCTTGCCACAATATATTGGCCTGCATAAATTCCCCTAAAATTCGTCATTTTAGTTAGAGATAATACTTTATATGTTTTTTCATTAACTAAATTATAAAGTTCAAACCCGTTTTTTAAAATCTTTTTTATTTCAAAAATAGAAGCAATTGTATTTTTAAGACTTGTAATAATATCTTTTGTCCCGTTCTCTTCTTCATACATCTCTATAATAGATTTATTATCAATTCTTCGCTCAAAAATATATGGTAAAAATATTTTTTCTATTTGATTAAGAGAAATATTTCTTGCACCTATTGTTGCCAAATATTCATCAAAATCCGCTTTTACAATCTCATTTTTCTGGGTAAAATCAAAAACCTGTTTAACAACATCATTAATTTCATTAATCTTTTCTATAACTGTCATTATACTTTCTCCTCTTAATAAGAATATCGTAAGCATAATAATTTAGCAATAATACAAGCAGGTACTACTGTCCAAGATAATTTTATAAACAAACATTGTAACTAATTAACAGTACAAAACTGTACACCAAGCGTGACATCCTCCTTCGCTCTACGGCATTCCTGCCCCGTTAAATTTAGAAATAAAAATACTAGCTTCGCTTAGTTATTGTTGGGTTTCACCCAACCTACTTCTTGAAATTCTGGGTGGGGGGCAGTTTTTTGTCCGGGCATTATATAATTACATTCAAATATAGACCTCTTCAAGGAATTGACAGTATAAAACCCGCTGAAATTTGCAAGAAAATTTTAGGGGGAGATGAGTGAACTTTGTAACAAAATTTGTCATTGAATTACGTTACATATACAATTTAATTTGTCATATAATTAAAATATGTATGAAGACACTATAAAGCTTTTAACAAGCAAAGGAAATTTTTATATAGATTTAAGTCTGGATAGGATTAAAAAAGCTTTAGAAAAATTTTTAAATCCCCAGAATGGTTTAAAATGTATTCATGTAGCCGGCACTAACGGCAAGGGTTCTGTATGCGCAATTTTAGATTCTATATTACAAGAAGCCGGATATAAAACCGGACTTTATACAAGTCCGCATATCTGGGAATATACAGAAAGGATTAAAATATGCGGAGTTGAGATATCTGAAGAAGATTTTGCAGAATATGTCCAGGAAGTTTGCGCTTGCGGCATACATCTTACCGAATTTGAAATTCTGACTGTTGTTATGTTTTTATATTTTCAACGGAATAACGTTGATATTGTTATTTTGGAAACAGGTTTAGGCGGAAGATTTGATGCGACAAATGTTATTGATACTAATCTCTGTTCAATAATAACCCATATTGACTTAGACCATACTGAAAGACTTGGCAAAACAAAAGATGAGATTGCATATGAAAAAGCCGGAATTATAAAAAAAGGCTCTCCTGTTATAACAGCCTCCGGCTACGAAGCAATAAAAGATAAAGCAGATGAAGAGAATGCTTTATTAATGCTGGTAAATCCATATATTAAGCCTGAATTTATTGAAGCTTTGACTTTAAAAGGTTTACACCAAATAGAAAATCTTGCGCTTGCAATAAATGCGATTAATTTTTTATTTAAAGAGATTTCGGATAATACAATTATTGAAGGATTAAAAAAAGTTAAAAACCCTTGCCGATTTCAATATTTTGAAACAAAAAATCTTATAGTTGATGGTTCACATAATCCTAACGGAATAGAGGCTTTAAGAAATAATCTTGATTACTATTTCCCGCAAGACAAAAGACGCTTTATATTCGGATGTTTAAAAAATAAAGATTATGAAAAAATGATGAAAATCTTATTCCGTGAGGGCGATGAGGTATATCTCAATGAATTTAATTATTCAAATTCCTGCAGTTATTCGGAATTATTATCAAAATGTCCGGTAAATGCATGTAGATATACCAATCAGGATTTAACCAATGATAAATTAAATATTATATGCGGGTCTTTTTATATGATAGGAGGGATGAAATGGTTGAAATCACTTCAAGCCTAGAGGATTACATTGAAGCTGTTTATAATATATTTTTACTTGAAGGAAAAGTAAAAGCTGTAGATGTTTCCAGAAAACTTGGTGTTTCACGTGCATCAACTACAGAAGCTCTGCAGAAGCTGGAAAGTCTGGGTCTTATAAATTATGGACATTATGGTATAATTTCAATCACTGAAGCCGGAAATATAAAAGCAAAAGAGATTATTAAAAAACACAAAACTCTGGCTGTGTTTTTTGAAAAAATTCTCGGAGTTAACCACGAATTAGCTGAGGATACCGCCTGTAAAATTGAACATATTATAGATAATGAAATTCTCACAAAGTTAGAAAAACATATCGCAAAATGTATGCCGGATTAAAAATCATATCTAATTTAACTTAGATTTCAATATTCTTGCGGCAGAAATCAATATATCAATACTTGTTGAAAACGGCGGTGCATATGTTAAATCGACATCAAGTAAATCTTCTATTTTCATAGCACTGGTAAGTCCAACAGACACAGTATTCACTCTTTTATCTGCATCGCCACAACCGATAGCCTGAGCTCCTAAAACTTTATGCGTACGTCTGTCTGCAATGAGTTTTAATGTAACATTTTTGACTTCCGGCATGTACCCTGCTTTGTCACGCTTGGTTATAACAACAGATACGGCATCATATCCCAATTTTCTTGCCTGTTTTTCTGTTAAACCCGTCATCGAAATATTAAGTGTTTGATATCTTAAAACTGCCGAACCCAATATTCCTTCGAAATCTTCCACCCCGCCGCATGCATTAATTGCTGCTATACGCCCTTCTTTATTTGCCGTTGAACCTAAAGGAACCCAAACCGGAGTATCCGATACCATGTTGATTTTTTCAACACAATCGCCGCAAGCATAAATATCCGGAATATTTGTCTGCATTCTGCTGTTAACTTTAATAGCGCCTGTTACACCAAGTTCTATTCCGGCTTCTTTTGCAATATCAACAACAGGACGAACACCGGCAGCCAAAATTACCATATCTGTTTCAAAGCCATAACCTTTAGCAGTTAGTACCCCATGAATATTTTCTTCTCCGACAAATTCGGTTACCGTATCTTCGTTAATGATTTTTACAAGATTATTAGAATTTTCCAAAATATACGTTTGGATAAGTGATGAAATATCTTCATCAAATACCGACAAAATAAAAGGTGCCTGCTCAATAAGTGTTATATTTTTGGCATTTTTAACAAAAGCTTCAATTAACTCTATTGCAATATAACCGCCCCCTACAATCGTAATATTTTGGGCTTTGTTCATTGCATCTTTTATATTAATTCCGTCTTCCAGCGTTCTTACACGGAATACATTTTGCAAATCCCGATTTTTAATTTCTGGTATAAAAGGAATGGAACCGGTTGCTATAATGAGTTTATCATATTCTACAAACTCACACATACCTTCTCTTAAATTTTTTACAAGAATTTTTTTATCAGCCGGAAGAATTTTAGTAACCAGATGTTCCGTATGAATACTAATTCCACTTTTTTCGAATTCATCTACCGTCCTTACTATCAGTTTATGCCAATCCTGAAAATCCCCTGCTATATAATAAGGCAGACCGCAGGATGAATACGAAACGTGTGTATCTTTTGTATAAATATGTACTTCTGCATCTGGAAGTATTCTTTTTGATTTGGCTGCTGCTTTTGCACCAGCAGCCACACCACCTATAATAATTATTTTCATACCTGGATTATTAATAAAATTTGCAATACTTGCAATTAGACAATTATCTAAACTTCTAAAGCAGTGATTCAAAAAGATTATTGGTGCGTCATTTTAATGCGCCCTACTTTACCGGAAATATCCCGTGATACAGGTAAGCTGTACGCCAGGCGCGAAGCCCCCTCGCCTTACAGGAGAGGGTAGAATTTCAAGTTGAGCGTCAGCGAAACTTAGAAATTCGGGTGAGGGGGCAGCCTTCATTTGTATAGTGTATCATTTCTCAAAAACTTGAAGATAAAATTCTTCCAATATTAATAGTGCAACAATTTGTGCCCTAGCTAATAGAGAAAATAAAATATCGGAACAACAGGACTTTTTGAGCGTAAGCCGAACGGGAGTGAGGTTAGCTCGAAAATAAAGATATAAAGGTTCAAATCCTGTACATTTCACTAATAATGAAAAATAAAATATCGGAACGACAGGACTTTTTGAGCGTAAACCGAACGGGAGTGAGGTTAGCTCGAAAATAAAGATATAAAGGTTCAAATCCTGTACATTTCACTAATAATGAAAAATAAAATATCGGAACGACAGGATTTGAACCTGCGGCCTCTACCACCCCAAGGTAGCACGCTACCAAGCTGCGCCACGTCCCGATATTTTATTTAATTTTCATTTTGGAACGCAGCTTGGTAGATATCTTATATACGGCTCGCACGAAAGCTTACGCTTTCTAACTCGCCTTCCTCCATTCGAAACGATAATCAATCGTTTCTCTGGAGTCCTTGCCACGTCCCGATATTTTATTTAATTTTCATTTTGGAGCGCAGCTTGGTAGATATCTTATATACGGCTCGCACGAAAGCTTACGCTTTCTAACTCGCCTTCCTCCATTCGAAACGATAATCAATCGTTTCTCTGGAGTCCTTGCCACGTCCGATATTTTATTTAATTAAAATGGTCGGGATGACAAGATTCGAACTTGCGACCCCCGCGACCCGAACACGGTGCGCTACCAAGCTGCGCTACATCCCGTCGACCACTTTACAACTTTGCCGGAATTCTTGCTATATCCCAACATATAAATATTTTAAACAAACAACAGGATAAATCAAGTAATCATTTACATTTTTTTTCAAATTATGTTAATATTTATAAAAATAGGAGCATGGAGTATGAGGGAAACCACAGGTTTTTTTAATAATTTGAGGAGTAAATTAGATAAATTATTTTCTACAAGAATTGTCGATGAACATATTATAATAAGACTTTTCGGTTTAAAGCTCTGTAAAAAATACCCGTGGCATTATGAATTCAAAGAAGTTTCCGAATACGGACTTACGACCGAAAAACGCAACCCTAAAGTCATTGTATCGCTTACAACATTTCCCGGCAGAATAAATATTGTATACAAAACAATATCTACACTGCTTACACAATCAATCAAACCTGACGAGCTTATTCTTTGGCTTGCGGAAGAACAATTTCCGACAAAAGAACTGCCGGAGAATCTAACCCGCCTTCAACAATTTGGCCTGACTATAAAATGGTGTGAAGATATCCGCTCTTTTAAAAAACTTATTCCAACACTCAGAGAAAATCCGGATGATATAATTATCACCACTGATGATGATTACTATTATGATAAGGATTTAATAAAAACACTACTGGAAGAACACCAAAAACATCCGGGTTGTATTATTGGCGGAAGAGCTATGCTGCTTGTAAAAAATAAAAATAAAAAATTCAAACTCATAAGAAGAAGCTATGTTTATGATGATACCTATCTTCCAAGCTATCTAAATCCTTTTATCGGATTTGCCGGAGTACTATATCCGCCGCACTCTTTGAATGACAAAATCTTTGATAAAGAAACATTTATGCAAATTATTCCGACAAATGATGATGCCTGGTTTTGGCTTAATGCCGTCAGAAACAGAACAAAATTTGTTCCGTGCAAAGACAGCTACAAGCTTAAATTTTATACAATCGAAAATTCCCAAAATGAAGGTCTTTTTAAGCTTAACGGCAAAAATTCTACAGTGGGAATGGGCGGCGAAGAAGCGGTTAACATGTTTCTGGAAATGTATCCGGAACTTAAGGAAATTCTTGAAGTTTAACACACTACTGTCCAAGATAATTTTAAGAGTTAAAAATACTAATTCAACATCTGTATAGGCCCCATCTCCGAAATCAAAGATTTCAACCCTGTCTTGGATTTGCTCCACACTCACAAAGTTCTGCCTTTAAGCCTACTCGGTTTAGCTGGCTCCATCTGCTCGCTATCCGGACTACTAAATTTACCCCATGTACCCCCGTTCGTTCCCAAATCCGCTCCCACACAGAGGTCAATTTGTCGGACCTTAGTCCGACAATAACTGTCATGCTGAATAGCCGGCGGGGGTAAATGAAGAGATGGTGGAATGTATATAAAAAGAGGCGTATTTCAGCATCTTACCGGCTGGGAATAATGCTTTTCTACTGGTAAGATCCTGAACAGCTTGAAAATCGGATTTTACAAAATATGCCCAATATAATGACATATCCCCGATTTTCTACGCTTTCAGGATGACAGAATATGACTTTATATTTTTTTGTCCGGTCAACTTTTTTATTTTTGCAAAGGCAAATTTTTGCTATATCTTACCATTTTATTATTTTTTTAACGGGACAGCAGTGCCCCTTGCGGGAGCGGATTTGCGGACGGACGGGAGTCCGGATAGCGAACAGATGGAGCCGGCTAAGCCGAGTAGGCTTAAAG
>CALUQF010000065.1 GCA_944322835.1 Candidatus Gastranaerophilales bacterium
ATTAGAAGTTAAGTATAAAGACTTAAAGCCACTCAGAGAGTCAAAAGATTATGCAAGAGAATTTTTGGACAAAAAGCTTGCAGAGCTTGCAAAAGATGAAGGCAAGTATGAAAAAGCAATGAACAAACTCGGAAAATCTCTTGTTGATATGGAAACAAAGCTTAACGGAAAAGCTGAACAAGCATCTCACCTGAGAGATTTGATTACAGCAATTGAAAACAATTACAACAATACAGCAAAACGGCTTAGTGGAACAAGCAGGTTCAAGAATACAGTTGATATGCTCGTAAAAGGGGATTTAAAAAACTCTGTTAAAACAAAAGACGACTTATTTGACCTGTTAGACGGAAATAATCCTGACAACACTCTTAGTCTTGAAGGACCTAAGCATGCAAAAGCAAATGCAAAAGGGGTCGGTTCATCTAAAAAGAATACAATAACCAATATTATTGAAAGATATCAGGGTGCAAAGAATTCTTTATACAGAATGATGCACACAATGGATGCTTACAAGCGTGTTCCTAATAATGAATATGAAAAAACACTCTTAGAAACCGGAAGAAATGTCTTGCTCGGTGCAACAAATCCGGATCATACACTAAAACTTGATACAGAATTTAATGCTGAATTTTACAAAGATTTGGTCAACAATATCTGGGATAGCGAAGGTAATAAACCAGAGATAAGAAATAATATAAAAGCTAAAGGGAAACTTACTGAAGCTACACAAAAAGCCCTGAAAGAAACAGAAGGACTTAAAAACGGCAGCGTTAAAGAAAGATTTGAGTGGTATATAACAAGGTTTAGAAACATAATGGGCAATAACTCAATCGACTTTACAAAGCCAAATCATATACTTGACGGCGGAGCACTAAAACAATACTCTCCAGATGCAAAAACTAGAAAAGCAATGTTTGACCTTGTAGCACAAGATCCGGTTGACTTAATACAAAAGGCATCAGATAGAAGATACAGTAATCACAGATGGGCAAGAGTTGCGGCTTCAATCTTAGGAACAGCTCTCGGAGTAACACTTCTTGCACAAGTTTGTTTCGGAAAGATAAAGAACCCCCACAATTTAAAGAAGCAGGTGAACGATGATAAGAATATCTAACATTACATCAACAAACTTTAGAGCAGTAAACAATTATGTACAGCCTCCGCTTAAACATGATATGACAGAAGAGAAGGCGCATGATAAAACTGTTACTGATAAATATTTACAAAACCTTGCTTTAATCAACTCTGTCGGAGTTAATAATGTAAAAGAGGTAAAAAAGGTTGAATTAGCATCAACAAATACACAGCCTTATAAGAATAATTTAAGAACGATGATTCAGAATAATGAATCAGTAATGATGGCAATTGTTCCAAGAACTTTTACAGCAAAAGATTTGAACGGTGATGATAAAGTTACATTAAAAGACGGTGAAAAAAACGGAACATTCCTTAGCGCAATCTCAAGGCTTGATGAATTAAAAGAGGACGGAATCAATACAATTCATATACTTCCGATTCACCCGCCGGGAAAGAAAAACGCACAAGGAACAGCCGGTTCTATATATGCCCCTGCAAAATATGTAACTGATGACGGACATCTGGCAATTGATCCAATGCTTATAGACAAAAATGATCCGCGTTCAGCAGATGAACAGTTTAAAGCATTTATTGACGAATGCCATAAAAGGGGCATACGTGTAATGCTTGACCTTCCGAGCTGTGCTTCTGTTGATATGTTTGAAGCTGAACCCGCATTAATGGCATATGGAAGAAACGGGGAAGATAAAACTCCTCAGGGCTGGACTGATATCCGTATGTTTGAACCCTGGGCAGATGAGTCTCAAAGAACTTTAAATCCTAACTTACTTGAAATGCACAAGCAATATGTTGATGCTTGTATTGATTTAGGTATAGACGGAATCAGAGCTGACGTAGCCCGTGCGAAACCGCCTGAATTCTGGGATATATTAATTAAGCATTCTCATAAGAGAGACCCTGAATTTGGCTGGCTTGCGGAAAGCTATACTTATGAATGCGCCTCTCCAATGATTAATATGCCATATGACAGACCGGAGCAACTGTTAAAAGCTGGTTTTGATGAGTACTACGGACAATATCACATATTCCAGGATTGGGGCTCTAAAGAATTTATAGATTATGTAAAATTCAACCTAGATTTATCTCATAAACTTCCGGCAAGAAAGAGTGTTATCGGCTCCTTCTTAACCCATGATGACAGCTCTTCAATGGTTCATGGCGGAGAAAACTTCTGCAAAATGACAACTATCTTGCAGGCAACAATTCCGATGTGTAACCCGTATTTCATAGATGGTTTCCAAACTGGTGACTATTATGATTACAAATACAGAGATACTGACAACACGGAAACCTGGACTGAAACATATGACCTTAATACTAAGAGCTTTTCTCCTAAGTATGATATGAATGAACACAGATACAGACTCGCTCTGTTCAACTTATCAAGACAGCCGGGAGGCAACTCTCCAGACATAGAAAGGGTTATGAAAGGTACACTCAAGATGAGACAGGAAAATCTTGATGTACTTGCTAATCCTAACAGCAGCTTTATTGAATTAGACAAACGGAACGATGAAAATGACCAGATAATCACATATGCAAGACACAATAACGGAAAAACCATTTTAGTTGTTGCAAATAAAAATCCGAACAGACGTATTGCAGGTACTATAGAAATCCCGGGTTTGAAGAAAACTCAAAACCTTAAAAATATGGTTCCTGAATATGGCGATAAGAGTGAATTTCAGACGGCTGAAAATGAATTAAGAGTTGAACTTGCTCCAAATGATGCTTACGTGTTTGAAATTGACACCCCAAATATTGAACAGGACAGAAAAGGTCATGTTTATAAGCAAAAAGCTAAAGATAATTAAGGCAAACATTAAATAAACTAAAATAAAACCGGTCAAAAGCCGGTTTTATTATTGCTCAATAATTCTAATAACTTTAGCAGGATTTCCTACCGCCAAAGAATTTTCAGGAATATCTTTTGTAACAACCGCACCTGCACCTATTACACACCCGTCACCTATTGTAACCCCAGGTAAAAGGATAACACTGCCTCCGAGCCAGCAGTTTTTACCAACAGTTATCGGCTTTGCAGATTCTACAAAAGTGTTTCTGGTTTTGTAATCCAAAGGGTGAATCGGTGTATAGAATTGGACATTTGGACCGACAAAAGTGTTACTTCCAATAGTTACTTTAGCGCAATCCAGTATAACACAATTTCCGTTAAGATATACATTATTACCTAATTCAGTATGACACCCGTAATCAAAAAACACGTTAGGCGTAATATAACATCCGCTTCCCATTTTACCGACTACAGATTTTAGAATTTCTGCCCTCTTCTTCTCATCTTTTTCCTGATTAAAGTCTGCCACCAGAGATCTGGTTCTGTCTCTAAGGCCGATTAAATATTCAGTCATAGGGTAATAGTCTTTCCCCTCAATCATTTTTTTATACTCTTCCATACCCCCTCCTTCTATTTATTATATCAAAAAAGGCGATTTTGATAAATCAAAATCGCCTTAAATAAATCTCTTTCTTTTTAGCTCATATAAGCTCCAGCCTGTTGAGCTGCATAACTCCAAACATCAGTTTTTTGGAGTTTTTCGCGTTCTGTTTCTTGCTGAGAAACACGCTGATTTTCTGCCCATAAAGGAAGCGTTCCCGTGTCGCGTACACCTTGAATATCGCCTGCCATAATTTTGTCCTTTCTTTTATATCATCGTTTATATAACTTATATATTTATAAAGTATTTTTTCGCAAAACAATTTCAGTTTTTGATAAAATATTTACAAAACTTAACATTTTTTCGTTTTGTTTTTTAAAATAAATATAAACGGTATGATTATAATCATAAGCAAGGCAAGTATTGTGAAGATATCAAAAAATGCTCCCAGTCTTGCTTGATTTAGAAGTTCTTTATACAACATTCCATTTGCTTTTCTTGAAGCTACAACGGTTGGGTAATAATGCATAAATTTTGTTTGCAGAGCTTGAAATTTTATTCTAAACATTGGATTATGCGGTGCAAGGTTTGAGACGTAGTAGTTTTGGTAAACTTGAGAAGCTCTTGCAATAAATGTTGAGGCTGCGGAGGTTGAAATAGCTGTTATAATATTTTTAAATAGAGCGTGTAATGAAGCAGCATCGGCATTTTTTGATGCCGGAAGTGTCTGAAATGAAAGTGCAGTTATAGGAACAAATGCTGTTGGAACACCTATACACAAAAGGATATTAGGTAAAATTATACTTTCCATTGATGAAGTCGGGTTCATCTGGGTTAGCATTAAAACGGCTGCAGCCATGATTAAAAATCCTATTGTTGCTAATATACGACTTTCTACATATTTTGAAATTTCACCTACGACAAGCAATCCGATAAGGCAGATTACAGCTCTCGGAAACATTGTTAAACCGGACATAGAAGGGCTGTAGCCTATAAGGCTCTGGATAAACATTGGTACCAGAAGAAGGGTTGAATATATCATCATATTGATAAATGAACTTGCAATAGTTCCGAATAAAAAGTTCCTATCCTTAAAAACTCTAATATCAATAACCGGATATTTATATTCAAGCTCCCAAACATAGAAAAATACAAAAGAGAATATACAAATTCCCGTAAGCCAGCAAATCCAAGTTTCATCAAACCAGTTATGCTGCTGCCCTTTATCTAGCACTATTTGCATACAAGCCATTGCAATTACTATAGAAGTGTATCCTATAATATCAAATTTCTTGTTGTATTTAAGTTTTGGCGGAACATCATCTTGAACAAGGAATTTTACCAGAATAAGGGAAAGAATACAAAGCGGTATATTTATAATAAAAATCCACTGCCAAGAATAGTTATCCGTCAAATACCCTCCCATAAACGGTCCAGCAAGCGGAGAGAACATTGCAGCTACACCAAACAGCCCCATTGCAACTCCTCTTTGCTCTGGAGGAAAAACCTCCAAAAGTATTGCCTGACACAAGGGGAGGATACTTCCGCTTCCTATACCCTGAATAAGTCTGGCAAAAATTAAAGATATTAAGTTGGGTGATATGATGCATAAAAAACAACCCAGAGTAAAAACAATAATGCTGTACATGAACAAAAGTTTTTTACCGATTAACCGAACCAAATATCCGGTTACTGGGAGCATTAAACCGCCCGATATAATATAGCAGGTAATAACGGTATTTGTCTCATACTGCGTTGCGCCGTAAAACCCTGCAATATGAGGCTGGCTTACATTTGTGCCTGATGATGCTGCAAGCGCTAAAAATGACGGCAGCAAAACTACAAGCGCAATTATATAAGGATTAATTTTCCTTTCCTTTTCTTCTAAAACGACTTCGTCTGCCATACTATTTTATCTTAACCTTTGGAACAACTGACATACCGGGTACTATATTATAATCAGAGATATCTTCATCAAAAACGATTTTCACAGGAACTCTCTGAACAATTTTTACATAACTTCCGACCGCATTTTCCGGAGGAAATAAACTTGATTTTGCTCCGGTCGCGCGCTGAATACTTTCAACATGAGCTTTAAACCGTTTTTTAGGGTAAGTATCAACCTTAACTTTAACCGGCTGTCCGGGTTTCATATTAGTAAGCTGAATTTCTTTAAAATTCGCAACAACCCAGACCTGCTCGGGAACTATATTCATCAAAGGCTGACCAATATTTACGTAGTTACCTTTTTCAACGCTTCTTGCGGCAACCTTACCATCTTGAGGTGCATAAATCTTTGTATATTGAAGATTCAATTTAGCCTGTTCGACTTCTGCCTCAAGCTTTTTAATAGTAGCCTCATCAGCTTTTGCTTTTGCTCTTCCGGAATCCAATGCGTGCTGTGATGCCATAGAATTTTCCTGTGCTGCATTATAATCAGCCTGTGCAACCTCTAAAGCGGTTTTACTTTTCTCAAAATCCTGCTTTGATACAATTCCGTCTTTATAAAGTTCCTGATATCTTGCAAAATCCCTTTCTGCAAACTCCAGTCTTGAAGATGCTGAACTTATATCTTCATAAGTTTTGTTAACTTTAGAAGAACTTTCATCAACTTTCTTTTCTGTCATGCTTAATCCGGCTTTAGCCTCCTCGAGTCTTGCTTCTGCCTGTGCTAAAGCAACTTCATAATCTTTTGGGTCTAGCTCTACAAGTAAAGTTCCAGCCTTTACACTCTGGTTATCATCAACAAGCAGATTTATAACAGGAGCTGCAACCCTTGGTGCAACAGATACCAAACGACCTTCTACAAAAGCATCATCTGTCGACTGAAAATAAGTCGAATGAATTGCCGCGTAAATTCCCATTATTATCAGGATTATTGCCGTTATTGTAGGAACTATAACACGTTTTTTCTTATATTCCGGACGTCTCTTTTTTAGACGTTTTTTTGCTTCTTTTATAAATTCTTTGTCATGTTTATCTTCATGTCTTTTTGCCATAATGCCACCTATACCTGAATAATTGTCTTTTCCCTTATATTTGATTCAATTTTATCTAGTGTAATTAAAAACTTTTCGAGCTCTTCTTCAGAAATCCCTTTCGCTGTTTCCTGCCATATTTGAAGGATAGTAGGCAAAAGTTCATCACAAACCTTGCGTCCTTTTTCTGTAATATACAGTTTCTTTACCTGTCTGCCCTCTGCCTCGAGCACAGAAGTTACGTAACCGTTATTTTCAAGAATAGTAACAATTCTTGTCATATTCGGCCGGTCTTTAAATGTTATGTTTGCAAGCTGTCTTAAATACATGCCATTGTTTTCTTTAAGCGCATACAAAACTGTAAATTGTTCAGGCCTTAATTCATGTCCGTTTTTTGCAAAAATCTGATTTGCAAACAGTTTCGAAAGCAAGCCGGCCCTTGATAGACGCAGTCCTATTTTTTGTTTTAATAAAATATCTTGTTTCATAAATTTCCTTTGTGTTATCATAATAACACAAGAAGGATAAGTGTAAATATGACATTTAAAAATTTTTTAACAATTTTAATTTTACTAGCCGCACTTCCTGTATATGCAAAGGAAAGTGTAGATAAGCTTACGTATGTGAATCTGGATTGGTGGAAGAATTATAAAGATGAAATTTTAATCCAGCATTTGCAAACTCTTTATAATAACAACCATGACCTAAAAATAGCGGCCTTAAAAACTAAACAATCAGAGGAAAATGTAAGATTGATTGGTGCTAACCAATTACCGCAAGTCGGTTTTGATGGCAGCTTATCAAGAGTCTTGAGCGGTGCTCAAACGGAATTTGGAAATGTGATTATTCCTGAGTATTCACAAAATGAATTTGTTCTGCCGCTTGGAGCATCATATGAAATTGATATTTGGGGGCAGAATTACTTAAATAGAAAAAGTGCAAAAAAGCAAAAAGAAATCACAGAACAACAGGAGCGTGCAACTTATATTTATATAACTTCAGTATTTGCCGCAGATTACTATAACTTGATTAAGGCAGATGAGCTTGAAAAAACTCTTATCGAGATTATAAATCTGCAAACCCAAATTGTTAAGATGACAGAGAAAAAATATAATGCGGGACTTGCACCTGTAAATGAGCTTTTAAATGAAAAACAGGTTCTTGTTAAATTTGAGCAAGAATTAAATAATATTCAGGAAGGGAAAAAAGTTCTTAACAATGAGCTAATTGTTCTCTTAGGCTTGAATACCGATAAAGAGATTGAACATGCCGCGTATGATTCCGTATCATACCCGATAACTCCTGACTCATTATCTACTACTGTCATAAAATACAGACCTGATTTAATCAGTTCTGAAAATTATGCACAAAAAGCCGGGCTGGATGTTAGAGTCGCAAGAAGAGATTTCCTGCCAAAATTCTTCTTATACGGCAATCTAGGCTTTAACGCATACAGATGGAACCGAATGTTTGCAAACGAAACATTCTTATCAAATATTGGTATTGCACCAAGTTGGGATATATTTACAGGCGGAGCAAGACTTGCAAGATACAGAATAAATAAATACGAATACAAAAAAGCTGTAGAAAAATATGAAAAAACGGTCCTCACTTCTATTCAGGAAGTTAATGACGCGCTGGTTGCAACAAAAAGGGCAAAGGCAAATCTTATTAAAGCTGATGAAGATTTTTCTTTGGAAAAAGAAAAGCATGTGCTGGCCGAAAAACAATTTACAGTAGGTGATTCTTCTAAACTCGATGAACTAAAATCAAATGTAGAACTTCTAATTACAAAACAGCGCAATATTTCATCTAAAATTGATAATATTGTAGCAACGATATCGCTCTACAAGGCTGTAGGCGGTGTGGATTATACAAACCCCGATAATTTATAACCCAAAAAGAGGCGGGCGGAAATTAGAAATTTCCGCCCGCATATCTATTAAACTTTTTTTAATTGTTAAACATATCTAATCTTTCAGCAAAGCAGGCACTATCAAGAACACAATCCTGTTTTAAAAATCTGGAAACCTTTCCTCCGTTTCTAAACAAAAGAACATACGGAAGGTTCGGGTAGATATAAAATCTCTGGTTAAAAGTCTTAGCATCTTCCGTTGCAATATTTATTGCTACAAAATTATAAGCATCTGCGTATCTTGTTCCCATATTATTGAATGCTTGCAACATAGTATCCTGTCCATCTGCCCAAGGTGCATAAACTAAAACCGCAACTGGTTTGTTTTGTCCGATAGCTTCTTCAAACTTAATAGCGTTGGCTTTTTGTGTTCCAACAAAAACTAATGTTAATAAAAATAAAGCAGTTAAAATTTTTCTCATCACATAAATCCTATCTAAATTACTACTAAAAAATCCCTGCCCAAGTAAATGGACAGGGAATATTTACACTATTCAGCCTTAGAAATAATATCCATTTCTTCTGCTGAAGCATAAGCAGAGTGGCAGCCGCAGTCACAGTAGATAACTTCGCCTGTTGTTCCGCTTGAAAGATCAGAAGCTAAATAAAGTCCTGCTCTTCCTACATCATCTAATGAAACATTTTTCTTTAATGGAGCTCTCATAACAGCTGCCTTAAGCATTTTAGAGAACCCTGCAATACCCATTGATGCAAGAGTCTTAACAGGGCCTGAAGATAAGCAGTTAACTCTGATACCTTTAGGGCCTAAATCAACTGCTAAGAATCTCATAGCTGATTCTAATGCAGCTTTTGCAACACCCATTACATTATAGCTTGGAACAGAAAGAACAGAGCCAAGATATGTAAGAGCAAGAATTGAGCTTCCTTCATTCATAATCGGTTCTGCATGACGACATATAGATACCAGAGAGTAAGCACTTACACCTAGTGCAATATCCCAGCCCTCTTTTGAAGTATCAACAAATCTGCCCATTAAATCTTCTTTTGGAGCAAATGCAACGGCGTGAACTACAAAATCTAATTTACCATAGATTTTTTCACATTCTTTAAATACAGCTTCAACTTCGTCTTCTTTTGTAACGTCACAGCTCATAATTAATTTTGCATTCATTCCTTCGGCAATCGGGCGGACTCTTTTTTCCATAGCTTCACCTGCATAAGTAAAAGCTATGTCAGCGCCTTCATCAAATAGCTGTTTCGCAATAGCATAAGCTATTCCATGAGTATTTGAAACGCCAAAGATTATACCTTTCTTTCCCTTCATTAAATCCATAAAACAACTCCTCCTATTCAAATCTACACTATAAGAATACCAAAAACACAAAACTAACGCAACAAAATAAAAAGAGCCTGAATAATCAAGCTCATATATAAGTACATATCCCAATCAACAACAAATTAAAAATTATTAAACTAAACTTAACGCAATACTTGGCGTCTGGTTAGCTGTAGCTAAGAGTGTCGCAGATGCTTGCTGCAAAATCTGCGCTCTTATATATTCAGAAGATTCTTCTGCGACATCAGCGTCTCTAATAGTAGATAACGATGATGTTATATTTTCAGTTTGTACATCAATCGTTTCAATTGCAGAATCAATTCTATTCTGAGCAGCACCTAAAGTGGTGGTTCTGGATGAAATTTCATTAATTACCATATCAATTTTATCAAGCATATCTGCTTGACCTCCAATAATCTGTCCTGCGTCACTATCATAGCCTGAACATAGTTTTGCTACTTCACTTACAGTGGCATCAGCTGTACCACCAAAATTCGTAAATAATGCCGATACATGAGCATCTTGGAATA
>CALUQF010000066.1 GCA_944322835.1 Candidatus Gastranaerophilales bacterium
GCCGACTAAGCCGAGTAGGCTTAAAGGCGGAACTCTGTGAGCGTGGAGCAAATCCAAGACAGAGGGCAGAATTTCAAATTGAGCCCAGGCGAAACTTAGAAATTCGGGGGGCTTTTTTATGAACAGGCATCTTGTAATTTTGCGCAAATTCAGGGATATGCGGTAGCGTGCGGAGTTTGTTTATAAAAATCTTTTGGACAGTAGTAAATACTGCCAGCCGGATGCTAATCAAATATTAGTACGTAATTTTCCCCAAAACGGTTCGTTTTACTGCTCCGGTGCAGAAAGGAAGATTGTTGGGAATATTATAATAAGTACAGTAACCAAGAAGAGCAAATGCCATAACCTCTTTGAAATTATTTGAGATACCATAATCATCATGGGTTTTTAGCTGAACATATTTAGGAAGATAATTTCTTAAAAATTTCATTAAAGTTTTGTTATAAGCTCCGCCGCCTCCTATTATAACGTTATCATATCTAAAAGGAACAAATCTTTCATATGCCTGTGCAATTGTTTTTGCAGTTAATGCAGTTAAAGTTGCAATAATATCTTGGGGTTCAGAAGGCGCTGTTCTTAAAATATTTTCTATATATTTATTAGAAAAATATTCCCTTCCTGTGGTTTTAGGCGGATTAAGAAAATAATATTCATCTTCTAAAAGACAATTAAGCCAGCTTTCGGAAACAATTCCTTCTGCTGCAATTTCGCCGTCTTTATCAAATTTCTTCCCAAAAAACTTTTGGGTGCAATAGTCAATCATAATATTTCCCGGCCCTGTATCAAACCCGAAAGTATCATACTCATCAGACACAACTGTAACATTTGAAATTCCGCCGATATTTTGCACAAGTGAATTTTTGAACCATTTTTCGTCCGCAAAACAAACCAGAGGAGCGCCCTGCCCTCCATATGCAATATCTTTTTCTCTGAAATTGGAAATAACCATACAGCCGGTTTGCGCGGATATAACAGAGCTTTCGCCAATCTGGAGTGTACTTTTTAAAGAGATATTATCAAGCATTGTATCAAACGGATAATGATAAATTGTCTGACCATGACTTGAGATAAAATCAGGCTTTCCAAATTCCTCAATTAAAATATTTGCCGCATTAGCAAAACATGTTCCGACTGCAAAATTCAGCCCGCATAAATCTTTTATGTCTATTTCATTTCTAAAAGCTGAAAAAATTTTTTCTCTGATATGTTCGGGATAAAAATAATTTATTCCTTTAATTAATTTGACAGACATATCCGGATAAACTTCGCACAATCCTGCATCAATCGAATCACAGGAAGTACCGGACATCAAACCTATAACCTTTTTTACCTCTTTTTCTTCCATAGATTAAATTGTAGCATAACTAAATAAAAAAAGGTCTCCCAATAATTGAAAGACCTTCTTAACCCAATAATCTCCTACCCAAAAATTCTGTTTTGTCCTCAAATCTCCTCAATTGATTTGTAATAAAATTTCTTTTAAAAAATCAGGTAAATGTCTCAATATTGATTTGTGTAAATGTTCAAAATTTTCTCTTTTTTTTTCTATCTTTGACTCCCCCCGAGCCTAGCAGCCATCACTCCTTTCAGGTATGTGTATATAGTATAATTTTCGTATCTTTTTATCAAGTAAAGAATTTCGTAAAAATTTTTACAATCGACCATGCTCCCCGTGTTTATTAAAAAAAATTCAGATTAACAAAAGTTAACGTTAACTTTTAATAGAAATTGTATTGACAATGAGTTTTTTATGAAAAATAACGTCAGTTGTGTGATAAGGTTTCCCCCCCCTTGTATTGTGAATTTGTAAAAAATAGTTCTGTGGTCAGGCAGTGCCTGATAATAACTTTTTTCGTCATTCTGAGGCTCGTGCACTACTGTCCATAATAATTTTTAGGAGTAAAAAATACTAGTTCAATATTTGTATAAGACCCCTCCCCGAAATCAAAGATTTCGACCCTCCCACACAGAGGTCAATCTGGTGGGGCAGGTAGACTCCACGTCTGGTGGGGCTGTCCCCTCGCCCCTTGTGGGAGAGGGAAGAATTTCAAGTTGAGCCTCAAGGCGAAACTTAGAAATTCGGGTGAGGGGTCTTTTTTATGTCCAGATATCTTGTAAGATTCCGCAATTGCAGATATGTTACAGTCTACAGAGTTTGTTTATAAATTTATCTTGGACACTAGTAGAGGCTCATGAGAGCCTCAGAATGACGGCACGCTTGGAGGCGGAACTACCGGCCTTTTACATTTACCCCAAGAAGGACGGCAAACTTAGAGGGGAACATACAGACTAATTACATTTACCCCCAGAAAAATAACGAATTACTTACCAATACAGAAGTTTTCAAAGATATTGTCTAAAATACTATCTGTAATAAGTTCACCCGTTAGTTCATCTAGTGCCAAAACCGCAGATTTTACATCAATAGAAATCAAATCCTGAAGTTCGTTTACCTGGGCAGCCAAAAGCGCCTGTTCCATTGCTTGACGAGCTTTTCTAAGGCATGCTTGCTGGCGGGTGTTAGTTACAAAATCTAAACTTTCAGGCTCTATATTGCAAACCTTATGTTTCAAAAGCTTTCGAAGTTTCTCTATTCCATCACCAGTTGCAGCGGAAATATAAAGCGCATTATCATTTTTATTGTTTGCAATATCGGATTTATTTGCAATAAGAATATAATTTTTATCTTTTAATAATTCCAAAACTTCCCTGTCATCTTCATCCATACCCTTAGACGCGTCATAGACAAACAAAACCAAAGCCGCATCGTCCAATGATTGTTTAGAATACTCTATTCCGATTTTTTCAACTTTTGATACATCTTCATCTTCTCTAATTCCCGCCGTATCAATAAGAGTAACCGGAATTCCTAAATCAAGAGTTTCTCTTAATACATCCCTTGTAGTTCCTGCAATATCTGTTACAATTGCTCTATCCAGGCTCAAAAGAGCATTAAATAAAGAAGATTTGCCGACATTAGGCTTTCCTATTATTGCAACAGAGGCGCCTTCTCTGAAAATATTAGAAGTTTCAGCCCCCGATAAAACATCATCAATTTTTTGAATAATACTCTCAAAAGTTTTAATCAAATATGAATACTCAGGTTCATTCACATCTTCCGGGAAATCAATTCCGGCCGTAATCTTGGATAAGACTTCAAAAATATCATTCCTAATTTCGTTAATCTTTTCTTTTAGGACGCCTGAAAGATTTTTCATAGATACTTTTGCAAAATCCGAAGTTTTGGAGTGAATAATATCAGCCACAGACTCTGCCTGGGATAAATCCATTCTCTTATTCAAAAATGCGCGTTTTGTAAACTCGCCTTTTTCTGCCATTCTAGCTCCGTTTTTCAAAACCAAATTAAGAATGTTTTTGACTACATTAACCCCGCCGTGGCATTGAATCTCGATTACGTCTTCTCCGGTGTAGCTGTTTGGAGCAAAAAACGGAAGCACAATGACTTCATCTATCTTGTTTTCACTATCCATAATCCAGCCGTGATTAAATTTTCTCGGCTCGAAATTAGTATTAGAAAAAATATTTTTTATAATATCAAAAGCCCTGTCGCCGGAAATCCTTATAATCCCGACCCCGCCTGCTCCCATGGGGGTTGCAGGTGCTGCTATAGTATCAAATTCGTCCCTAATATTCATAAACTAATTGTAACCCAAAAAAATTCATCATATAATAACGGTATGAAAATAAAAGATTTAATAGAAGCAACCGGAGCAAAAGTTCTAAAAAATATTGATGAAAATCTGGACGTTAAAATTTCAACAGATACCAGAACAATAAAACCCGGAGATTTTTATCTTCCGCTCAAAGGCGCATCTTTTGACGGAGAGAAGTTTATTGCTGAGGCTTTGAAAAAAGGCGCTGTAGGGGCGTTTTCTACAGGAGAAGACGGTACGCTTCAGGTTAAGGATACGCTTGAAGCTTACCTAAAGCTTGCAAATTGGAGAAGAAATAAATTAAATCCTACTGTAGTTGCAATTACCGGAAGCTCCGGCAAGACTACAACCAAAGAGCTTGTTTCTTCGGTTGTAAGCGAAAAATTTAGAACTTTTAAAACCCCGCTTAATCATAATAATGAGATTGGTTTCTGCCAGACCATTTTTGAAATGCCTGATGATACCGAGGTTCTGGTGCTTGAGATGGGAATGAGAGGTTTAGGTGAAATTGAACTTCTGTCTAAATATTCGGAGCCGGATATTACAATTATTACAAATGTTGGAACTGCGCATATCGGACGTTTGGGCTCAAGAGAGAATATTGCAAAAGCAAAATGTGAGATTGTAAAATATCAGCGAGGAAATGTTTTTATCGCCCACGATGATGATTTAATCAGAAAAACAGTAGAATTTAGTGGTGAAAAGATTTTTTATTCAATAAATGAAGTAAAAATTATAGAGCAGACTTCGCATTATTCCAGATTTGAATATCAGGGAAATACCTATGAACTCAATGTCGGCGGGGATTATAATATCGAAAATGCTTTAAGTGCGATTAATACAGGGTTCAGACTAAATATGAATGCTGAAGAAATTAAATCGGGCTTAAAGAAATATGCTCCTATCGAAAAGCGCTGGGAATCAGTTAATGCTGGCGGATATGAAGTTATCAATGATAGCTATAATGCTAATCCAGAATCTATGAAGGCTTTTATAGATACAATTTTAGGGTTTTATCAGAATTATGTAATTATTCTAGGCGATATGGGTGAGTTAGGAGAAGGGGAAGTTGAATATCACAAACAGCTTGGAGTATATATAAACAAACATTCTAAACTCTTAAAAGATGCATTGGTTTTATCGGTAGGGAAACTATCTAAAAATATTACAAATGAAATTACTAATTGTGCGTCAAAGCATTTTGATACAACAGACCAGTGTGTTAATTATATAAAGAGTAATATAAAGATGGATCGGAGCTTATTTTTAAAAGCCTCAAGAAGTATGAAGTTTGAGAATATTATTACATGTTTATGTAAACAGGTTTGAAGGATTTTATAGTTAATGTCGGGCACTGCCCGACATTAACTTTCCCTTCAAGTAAACTATTCTAAAGATTACCCTGACAAGCTCCGAACTTTTGAAGGAGAAAAATAACATTTGCTCCGCCATGCCAACATCGTTACAAAACTTAATCCAAAACCAAGCGCATGCAAACTTTCTGGAGGCATGGGTTTCCATGATTTAAAACGCTGTAAGCATGCAGGCATGGGAAATTAGCATGGCTCAAAACTCCAAATAGCAATAATTGTAGGGGTTTGCAAATATTTTAAGAAAACTTAACAATTGCTCGCAAGTGGGTTGTAAATGCTTTCTTAGGCCATATAATAGAAATAGTTGAAGAAATTAGAGATCACAAACAAATAAATATATTGGGAGGAATAAGTGTTTAAGAGTCGTGATATGGGGAGAGCTATTGCTGTAAAAAGATGGACACCAACAGCATTAGAATGTTATAAAAGAGGCTGTGTGTGTGAAGGTTGTTTCTATAGTGATTTTTTTAGCGCCACAGCACAAAAATGCCAAATGAAAGCTGCAGTATTAGAACTTGTCAGAACAATCGGGGCACCAAATGTAAATATACCGCAAATTATAGAGTAAACACTTTAAAAAAAACCTAAAATGTAGTACAATAGAAGGGTAGTACATTAGGAGGTGTAAATGCATATACACGTAAACGGTAAAAACATTGAAATCACTGACGCAATTAAAGCTTACGTCAAAGAAAAAATCGGAAGAGTAGCAAATCACTATGATCAGATTACCGGAATAGATGTAATTCTATCAGTAATCAAAAATCCTGCTGCTACAGGCAAACACGTTGCAGAAGTTTCCTGCAAAATGAACACCGGTGTAGTACATTGCGAAGAATCCGCGGAATCCATGTATGCAAGTATTGATCTATTAGCAGACAAACTTGCAAGACAGGTTAAAAAGTTCAAGGATAAAGCTTTAACCTCTGGCGGTAAGGAAACTATTAGAAATACCGAAATCCGTGCGGTTGAAGAAGCGGTCGAAAGTTAGAACAATTTAATAAAAATGATTAATGATAAAAAAGTTATAGTAATAATGCCTGCTTACAATGCAGAGAAAACTTTAGAAAAGACTTATAATGAGATTTATCAAAATTTCGTCGACGAGATTATACTTGTCGACGATTTCTCTTCTGATGAGACAAAAGAAATCGCCAAACGCCTCAATATAACTACAATTGTTCACGAAAAAAATAAAGGATACGGAGCAAATCAAAAATCCTGTTATCGGGCAGCCTTAAAAGCCGGAGCTGATATTGTAATTATGCTTCATCCTGATTATCAATACACACCAAAACTTATACCCGCAATAGCTTCAATGATGGCCTTTGATGAGTATGATGCGGTTATTGCCTCAAGAATGCTGGGAAATTCTGCTCTGAAAGGAGGAATGCCTCTCTATAAATATGTTTCAAATAGATTCTTAACAGAGTTTGAAAACCTTGTTATCGGAGAAAAATTATCGGAGTATCATACAGGCTTTAGAGGTTTTAGGAGAAATATTTTAGAGAATTTACCGCTTGAAGATTGTAGTGATGATTTCATTTTTGATAACCAGATGCTCGCTTTAATTCTTTATAACGGATATAAAATCGGTGAAATATCCTGCCCGACAAAATATTTTGCAGAAGCTTCTTCCATCAACTTTTTACGTTCCTGTAAATACGGCCTTGAAGTTCTTTTAGTAAGCATAGAATACCGCCTCGCCAAAATGGGAATGAAAATGAAACCATTTTCCATGCTTGGTAAAACATTAGATATAGAAAAAGAGATTGAATATTATAACAAAAGGACAGTATGAAGATAGTTTTAGCCTCATCAAATGAACATAAAGTAAAAGAAATAAATGAAATAAGTCTTGGAGAAGGTATTGAATTTATTCTTCCCCCTCCAGATTTTGAGCCGATAGAAGATGGAAACACATTTGAAGAAAATTCTTTTATAAAAGCTAAAGAAGCGTGGAAACTTACTAAAACCTGGACGCTTGCTGATGATTCCGGACTTTGTATTGATTCGCTTGGTGGAAGGCCTGGAATTCATTCTGCACGTTATGCCGAAACTCCGCAAAAACGAATAGAGCGTGTTTTAAAAGAGATGGAAGGAATCGAAAACCGCAAAGCACATTTTGCTTGCTGTATGACACTTATTAATCCCGAAGGGAATGTTGAATTTTCTTGTACAGGCGTATGTGGAGGTTCGATTACTTTCGAGACTCGAGGGAAAAATGGGTTTGGATATGATCCGATATTTCTTGTTGAAAACTCGCAAAAAACAATGGCAGAATTGAGCGACGATGAAAAAAATCACGTTTCACACAGGTTTAGAGCACTGAGGGAAGTGCTTGCTTATATTAATAAAGAAAACGGATAGAAAGTCTTTATCTGTAGAGGTAGCTTGTGGGAGGCAAAAATCTCGTTATTATTCTTTGACTTATATGAGTCAAAGAATTTTGTTGACATAATGTATCACGTTATATAAGCATTTATTCTCTCTATAGGTTTAAGTACAAACCTCTTTAAGCTGGAATTTGATTATTTTTGCTAAATCATTAAGTGTCAATTCAATTTGGTATCCTATTTTTCCGGCACTAAAAATTATTGTCTCAAAATTTTGAGCCGAAGAATCTATGGTTGTTGTAAAAAACTTTTTCATTCCAATCGGAGAACAGCCCCCGTGAATATATCCGGTGAGTGGTAAAAGCTCCTTAGATTTGAGCATTTCTATTGACTTTTCACTAACGGCTTGAGCAGCCTTTTTCAAATCCAGTTCTTTTTTTACAGGTATCATAAAAACATAATATTTTTTGGATTTGGAAACAGTGACGAGGGTTTTAAAGACCTGCTCTGGATTTTGGTTTAAGACAGTCGCTACTTCAATACCGCTTATAGCATCAGTATCTACATAAGTATAATGTTTATATTTTATGCCAGCCTTATCAAGCATGCGCATTACATTTGTTTTATAATCACTCATTGTCTTTTTATCCATTCCATAATCACATTTACTAAATACTCCTGCTGTGCACTATTTAACTGCACTCCTTTAGAAATTTTATGCCATTTTTCAATACACCCTCTACAGCAGGTGGCTGTTGCATGCTGCGCTATAAATACCGGGTGTCCGCCCATAGGAGTTTGTTTCCCGTCATTCGGAATTTGGGCCGGTGCAACCCGTTTGGAGATAAAATCCCGGGCATGGGATTTGATTGTATCAAGTCCTTTTTCTAAAATATATGACTTTTCTTTATCTCTAAGTTTAAACTTGCTTCTAAATTTCGATTTAGCAAGCCTCTGGAATAAATCGTCGTACATAAAATAATATATAGCACTTTAAATTTTGAAAAGCAATTTTTGTTCAATAATAAATCGGGAATGGGGTTTGTTTCTTAAATATTATTTTATGCACTCTTTTTGTTTTTATTCATTTCCTGAAAATCTTTTAATCCGACTTCCCAGCTGTCTTCAAATTTAAAATCACGAGATGCGATTTCATCCGGGAGGCCGGCGTGGTGAATTTTAGGCAGCAAAAACTTTTCGCTAAGTTCAATTGGAGCGGCAACATCATCATCAGAATCCTGGCAGACAAATATTCCTTCCCCGTTTGTCCCCTGCTTATATCCTACAATTGTAATCTCATGGCCAGCAAGCCTGTTTCCGTTTGTAGGATCCGGCCAGGTGTATCCGATTATAATATTATGACCCATTTTTAATGTATCAAGTAGTTCTTTTTTTATTGTCGCAAAATCTTTTTCATATCCGGCAAGTCTTCCGTTTTCGTCAACAATTTGGTATGTCACGGAAGTCGTATTCTTATCTTCAACAACAGATTCTACATAAGTTTTTTCAAAATCAATTAATCCGCCGTCCTCTTGTGTCCAGGCATTTGGCGCACGTTTGTCCGTAAGTGAATTATAAGTCTGCTGTGAGCCTAACTGCATTAAAGTTGACTGCATAAGAACATCAATTATTGATCGTTCGCCTTTATCTCTGTGATGGTTCTGTATACGTGCTCTTATAATTGCATCTTTGTCGGGTTTTAATAAAACTTCTGCGGTATTAAAATCTTTCATAACATGCGGGGTTTTGAATTTTGTAATCAGCCAAATTGAATCAGAAGATTTTTCAGAAAGGCTGTCCATTTTTATTGTTTTTGTAACTTCATTTTTAGGAGAGGTAAGTCCTTCTACCATTCTGAAGAATTCGGCCGTGTGTTTTGTTGCCAAATCAAACTCAATACTTGCTGCAGGACAGGTTCCTGTATGCATATTATCCAAATCCCATTTTGCTTTTGCAATATCATTTGGATTTTCTGAAAGATTGGTAATAAGTCCTATGACTTGTCTTTGATATTGTTTAGGGATGTCTTCGCAAGTTTGTGTTATCACATAAGGATTTGCCAGAATATCAAGACATTCTTTTAAAATATTTATTTTATCCAAACCTGGGTCACGTTCTTCTGTTATGATTTTATATAGGTTATCAAGAACCGTGCTTTTATCATTTGAATTATTTTTAAGCAGCTGACCGGATTTTAGCGCATATTCAAGTTTTTTTCTATAAGGAAGTTCCAGTTCATTTAAGAGGGTTTCATACTTTTTCTTCTCGTCTTTTGTTGTGAGTGAAGTTCTGACGGTTAGTGCAGATGTATAAGCTTCTGCTCTGAAAGAAGGCTTGGTATTAGCTTCTTTTATTGGAGAAGAGACAGGTTTATTGTCAGAGTTCTGAAACTCGACTCCGCCTGTTTGATAAATATTAACATTTGGGAAATTCACACTAGCCATATATTTATATAAAAACATTTTTTATACAAAATTTGCTTAAATATTACGAAATGTAACAGATAGAATTGGAGTTCTTAAATGAAATGTTGATACAGTTATTGTCGGGTTAATCTTACTGTATAAAGAAAAACGGATAGAAAGTTTCTATCCGTAAAAACAGCCCGTGAGAGGCCAAAAAATTTGCGTGAGGGGTAAATGTGCGAAGCGTGAGGAGTGAAGCACTTCCCTCTCCCTGCGGGAGAGGAGCAGCCGTGTTTGAGCATTTAGCGAAAACTACGGATGCGGTGAGGGGGCAA
>CALUQF010000067.1 GCA_944322835.1 Candidatus Gastranaerophilales bacterium
TCCGCAATATCTATAACAATGTAAGAAAAGAAAGATTTAAACATCAAAATTCCATATCCTGTATGGCTCTAACGGGCCTGCCCCCTCACCCGAATTTCTAAGTTTCGCAGAAGCTCAACTTGAAATTCTACCCTCTCCTGTAAGGAGAGGGAGGATTCCACGCCTGGCGTATAGCAGTAGGGTGCAATTTTTTGTACCTTTAATGGTCTTGGAGTTTTATTACTGTGATTTGAGAAGTTAACGCTGCTCAAATGTATAATTGCCCCCTCACCAAGAATTTCTAATACTCAACTTTTGTTTCGTATTGAAATTCTATCCTCTCCTCTAAGGAGAGGAGGTTTGCGCTCCTTGGTTTATTATTCTACTGCTGGGAGAGCGAAGCCCGCTACTTTGCCTCAAGCTTCTCTATTCGTTTTATTAAATTGTCAATGTCCTTTGATTGAGTCTCAAGCATTTTGGTCTGTTTACCATTTAGCTCTTCCAACTCTTCAAGCCTTGTATTCTGTTCTTCTATTATTTTTGCCTGTTCTGAAATCGTCTGATTTTGTTTTTCTATTGTTGAATTAATTTCTGTAATATTCTGAACAATTTCTGCAATCTTATTATCCAGCTCTTTTACAGCATTAATTACCGCGTAGAACATATCTTCCCATCTTATACGTAAATATCCATCTTCACCTTTTGTAACCGCATCAGGAAATACCTTCTCTAAATCCTGCGCTATTACACCAACATGTGGAGTCTTTTCCTTATCTTCTTTAAATGTATAGTGGAAGAAATCAAGTTTCTTAAGTTCTGTTAACCCCGCTGTATACAGATCGCCAACATTCTTTAAACGACGGTCGGAAAGACTTATACTTTTTAAAAAATTTTCTGCTTCTTGATAACTAGTAATCCAAGGTAAATTGAACTTACCAGGAAAAGTATCTAGCCCACCACCATCACTATCGGTGTGTGCAATCCAAGCTCTTGTATAAGAATTTCCGAATTTAGCATATATAGCAGGTTGGTTGCCATTTGTTATCCTACTGCCAAAAACACTTAGTCCACCAATTACAAGATTTCCCGGGATATAAACAGTCTCATTTGCTGTTCCTAATACTATTTGGTTATCTGCATCTGCAACAGCGCTTACCCCAATGGCTGTAGAATACATACCATTAGCTTGTGCGCCTGTTCCAATAGCAGTTGCACCTTTTCTGGCAGCTCTGCTTCCATTACCTAAAGCTGTCCCTTGTTTACCAAAAGCCAATGCGCCAGAGCCAATTGCTGTCGCAAAACCTTGTACATTATTATCCATATCCATATCGCCTGAAGCCCTTGTAGAAGGACCTATTGCTATCGAATTCTGTCCAGATGCAATAGCACGTGTACCCTCTGTTTGGTTAGCATTATTTAAAAAATGTGCTGCTCCAATTGCAATTGAATTATCCGCATTTGCAAGAGCACCAGTACCAATTGCCAATGATTCATCTCCTCGTGCAATTGTCTGGCAAGGAGTACAAATTGGCCCTATAGCTGTGGCTAACCTACCACTTGATAATGCTCCATTTCCAATTGCAATACCGTTTGTATCCGTAACTTCTGCAGATACCCCGATACCTATACCATTTTCTCCAGAAATATTAACAGCTCGACCCAATGCAATAATACCACGCGGGGCTGTTAATTCTTGACCAACACCAAATGCAATTGATTCTGTCGGGATTTGATCATTCGAAAATCCTATGCGTCCCAAAGCCGGGTCGGCAGTTAATAGTAATGGTTCTTCTGCTCCATTCCCAAATGCTATATGCGCTGCATTATTACCGGAATCAATATATAATCTGACAGCATCATCAAGATTATTAGGAAGCGTTGAGGTGCCAATCAGTACAGTGGAATTATCACTTCCATTCATATTATATGCAATACTATTATTCAACCCCGTAAACACCCACGGGCTGTCGCCGGTGCCTGTATTTCTTGATAATTTCTTAGTAACCATTGGTGCGCTTGCTGCGGCTATTATTGCTACTATCAAAAGTACTACCATCATCTCCATTAGAGAAAATCCGTTTAATTTCTTCGCTCTCACGTTCGCTATTCCTTTCTGTTTGTTGAATGTAACATAATACATATTGTGTTACATTGGGGGTAAATATTAGGGGTGGAATGAAGAGTACAAGAGGGATGGAGGCTTACGCCCTCATCAGGCCATCCGGCCAGCTTCTGCAGTCTTAGGGAGAAGTGTCAAGATGTACTAAACTAGCGCGTTTTAACCCTTCGCCCCTTGTGGGAGAAGGTGGACGGAGTCCGGATGAGGGGTTATTTTTCTTAAGGACTTGAAACTCGCACTATATATATGTTATCATAGAATATATTAAGTCTAATGTAACACAATATGTATTATGTTACATTAAATGTAACATTGAGGCAGGCGGGTAGAAACAAATTAGACTTGTAGTTCTATGAAATGCCTGCCGACCTAATATCTACGTGCGTAGCACCACAATATGTATTTTGTTATATTAGGTTATATTGAGGCAGTTTTTAGGGTCGAAAGAATTTTTAAAGTTATTGTTGGGTTTCACCTAACCTACAGTCTTAGATGGCGCAGTACGCACCGCACTCACGACAAACGAAGGCAAGGGTTAAACGCGGAATTCTGTAGTAACGTGGTAGACCCGACGGGAATCTTTTTGCGAACTGAAATGAGTTTAGAAGTTCTGGAGAGGCTTGTACAATAAAGAATGATTGCTTTATATTTTATTTTTTTTAATATAAACTTTTAATATGAGTGTATCATATCCAAATCAATACAGAAATTATTGCAGCTTTGACATAAAAGAAAGAAAAAATCTTTCTGAATTAAAGGCATCGCTTGAAAATCCCCGGTCTGAAGATGAAGTCCTGGAAGATTTGTACACATTAAATTTATTGTTGGATGAAGGTAACAAAGATGTAGCATCTTTATACCCGATACTTTCAAAATACAATAATACAACATCCCCAAACATTCAGACTTTTTTGGCAGGAATCTATCGCAAAACAAAAATTCCCGATGCGTTTGGACCGCTTTGCGCTATGCTTGTCAGAAACTCCATCAATCCGCCTAAAGATTGTTGCTTTGATCCAAATGAAGAAATAGGCGGAGCGATTCTAAACTATTTGGCATAATACTTGCAGACTGTCAATTTCGGACAATAAACTAACTTTATTTCTTAGCAACAAGTGCCTTGTTGAACATCTGTTTATAGTAATCCATGTTGATATTCAAGTTTTCGCCGATTTCAAACAGCATTACAAGCAGGTCTCTATCAGCCTGGCAGGTTATATTCTGTATAAGTTCTGCTATATTCGTAACTATTTTAGAAAAATAATAGCTTTGAGCTTCTGCTATATCAACTTTTATCTCAAGCTTGGCAATACTGTCTAAAAGCTCCAGCGTTGCATCTACCTGTTGAAGGTCCAGAGCATATGAGAGTCTGTTTATATTTTGGGCAACTTTTTTGCTGAAAATCTTTGAAGTAGGTGTCTTATCAATCTCAATACCGATTCTTTTTGCCTCAAAATTAATATCAGATGCCTGCTGGATTATATCGCTGTCTAAGAACCCTCTTGAATCTACAAACAGGTCATTAAACTGCTTGGTAAGTACATATTGAGCAGAAATCTTGAATTCTTTCGGTATCTCAAGCCCCAGTGTCTGCATTTGATAAATAGAACCCTTGCCTTCATTATACATAGATTCATACGTATTTGCAAAGAGCTGTAATTTACCTTTAAGCATTGTCTCTAAGATTTTACGTCTTTCTTCAATAAAGATATCTTTCAACGTAAAGTATTCCGAACCAAAGGTATTATCAATACTTCTTATAATTTCCGTAAGCGGTGATACAAGGTAAGTTCTCGTGAGTTCTTTTTGCATATCAAGAAATTCTTCATCAGTTGAATATTCTTTTATCGCGCATTGGAAATCCCCGCCGGAGAATTGAAGGAGTGCAAAAATCATATTGGATTTTTCAAGCGTAACTTTTGATTCTACTTCAATATGTCCGGTAATAAACTTTGAGTTGCCTTTTGTAACGCTTTTATAAGAATGTTTTCTAATTTTGTAGCAATAAACATTTTCTTCATCTTCAATATCCGTATATAGAGATGATATTGCCCATAAGCTTACAATCTGCTTTGCCGTTACAACAGACGGCTTTACAAATTTTTCGTAAACATCTTTTCCCGTTCCGAATTCAGGAATATTACTTTTTGCCTCTTTTAATATTTCAAGGAATGGTGTTTCTAAATCCTTTTTCATAAAGGATTTAGCTAATTGCATAACACGTGCGGCGTATTTCATAATCTGTACTGTTTCGATTCCTGAAATTTCAGAGAAGAACCAACCGCAGCTTGTGTACATAAGCATTGCCTGTCGCTGGATTTCAAGGAGTTCCATCGCACGAACCCTTTGTTCTTCTTCAAGCTCCGGAATAAAGTATTCGTCCTGAAAATTCTTAACGCTTATATCGCTTCTGTCCATGATAACAGTTATATAGTTATCTCTTGCTTCTTGCGGATTTTTAAAATATTTTTTACCCTGTCTGTGATAGAGATTTGTCATCTCATCTCTTAAAAAGTCTAACGCGTTTCTGAGCGGTTTTCTCCATTTCTGGTTCCAGCCCGGGTGTCCTCCGGTAGAGCAGCCGCAATCATCACACCATCTCCCGACACCATGGAAACAGCTCCATGATGAAACGGGTTTAATTTCTACTTCCCAGTCGCTTCTATATTTTTCAAGATATTCTGCGTAATTGGTTACGGTAAATCCAGCGTCTTTAACTTTTACTTTCATTGCATAAGCTAAGGCCATATCGCCGAATTTTGTGTGGTGGCCGTAACTTTCGCCGTCTGTTGCAATATTTACAAGCTGAGGATAGTTTCTTAAATCTGAAATACCGTCTTTTAGTCTGTTAACAAATTTATTACCGTCTGTTAAAAGCTCATCAAACGCTACAGAACGGGAAATTGCTCCGTCATAGAAAAATAAGTCGATAAATTTTCCGGGAGCTGATTTTATATAATATCTGTATGAACGCGCCGGATCAATATTACCCCAGCTTACGTCCTGCCATGTGCTTTCACCCTCTTTTCTGATTTTTTGAGCCTGATAAGGAGAAAGTATTGTGAATTTAATATCATTTTCTACAAGTACGCGGAGAGTGTCATCATCTACGGCTGTTTCTGCAAGCCATATACCTTCCGGTTTTCTGCCAAAGCGGTATTCAAAATCCTTTATCCCCCACTTTACCTGTGTTTGCTTATCGCGCTCATTTGCAAGAGGCATAATCATATGATTATATACCTGTGCGATTGCGTTTCCATGACCGGAATACATTCTTCTTGAATTTATATCAGCTTTTATAACTCTTTCATAAGCAAGCGGCGCGAATTCTTCCATCCATGATAAAAGAGTCGGGCCAAAATTGTAGCTCATGTATTCGTAATTATTTACTACATTTAGAATCTCGTTTTTTGAATTAACAATCTTTGATACGGAATTCGGGTTGTAACATTCGGAATTAATTCTTTCGTTCCAGTCATGAAATGGCGAAGCGCTGTCTTGCTGTTCTATCGCTTCCAGCCAGGGGTTTTCTCTCGGCGGCTGGTAGAAGTGGCCGTGTACTGTTAAAAAAACCTTATTCTTATCTTCCTTCTTTATTTCCGTATCGTTTGGCATAATTATTTAACTCCGTCTTTCTTTTCTTCCGGTGCTTTTTTTGTGATTGTTAATTGTTTTACATCAACCCATGTATCTCCCAGAGCGTCTGAAAAAACAACTCCCTTTATCTGGATTTCGTCATTTGTCTTTAAATCTATGAATTTTTCAGCTTCTTCTCTTTTCAGAAACAATTTCATCTCTGAAAGCGGAATATCATGAGTTGTATCATCACGTTTTATCAAAAACGAGATATAATCATCTGATGATTTAAAGGCAGGTTTGTAATCCAGCCCCAGTGTAGAAAATTTATCAAACTTTGCTTTCATAAGCACGGTTTTATTCAAATAGCTTGACGGTGAATTTACAACAGTCAACGGAGCAACATCATAAACAACTGTCTTTGTCTGAGTCTCTGTTGCAGCCGGTGCAGCTGCCGGTTGAGCATAAGCCTGTTCTATATATACTGCGCTTGTTGTAAAAATACCGGCGCATAAAACCACTAATAAAGCAGATTTAACATATTTTATATAATTCATTATAATACCCTCTTCTTTCTTAACATTGTAACATGCATTCTATTGATTGTAAATTTAGAAACTGCTTGTATCAATATATTATTTTTATGATATATTATAGTATATGCGAGATTTAGATTCAATAAACAAAGAGAGAGAAGGAAGGGCTAATCTTTCTCAGTATAAAGATTTAATTGAAACTATATCCAAGGTTGAGTATAAAAAGTTTTCCAACCTCGGACTTATTGAGCTTTCAGAAGTTATTGCCCTTGCAAACTACACTGTTTATTATCTGGTTAATAATTCAAAGAACAAAGAATTATATAACACGGCGTACCTTACAAAAGCCATTAAATGGGCTATAAGAAACGAAATGCGCAGACGCTATAAGTGGTATGTTATGAAGAATCAGGAATCTAACGAGCAGGAACAGATTAAAGACGCTGTATATAAAACTATTCTTTCTGTAGAAGAAATGGCAGAGGGAGATAATCCTACACAGATTAAGGATTCCAGAAGAACCCCTGAAGAAAAAGCCGAAATAGTCGAACTTAAAAACAGGATTTGTGAAGCTATGAAAAAGCTTTCGCAAAGAGAACAGGATTTGATTGAGGCTAAATACTTTTATGATAAAAAACTTAAAGATATTTCAGTAGAATTTAATATTTCACAATCAAGAATTTCAAGAATTATTCAAAATGCATTGGATAAAATAAAAAAAGACTTATTAAAGCAGGAAGAAGTTGAAGATGAAAACAATATTTGAAAAATCAACAGGAGCTGATGGTATCGGAGTTTGGGAAGGTTCTTTGGGAGATTTTATTCCGAAAGAAATGCTGAGAGAGGGGAAAATAGGACTCCCTCGATTGAGTGAACTTGATGTGATGCGCCATTACAAAGAATTGAGCGACAGAAATTTTTGTGTGGAAAAAGGTTTTTATCCTCTGGGTTCCTGCACAATGAAATATAACCCGAAAGTTAATGAACTTTTGGCTTCTCTTGAGGGTTTCACAAATCTTCACCCGCTTCAGTCTGATGAAGATTCGCAAGGCGCATTGGAGCTTATGTATAAACTTCAAGAGGCTCTAAAGAAGATTACCGGAATGGACGCAATGACACTTCAGCCGGCAGCCGGCGCGCACGGTGAACTTACCGGCATGATGATAATTAAAAAGTATTTTGAAGTAAAAGGCGAAACTAACAGGAAAAAGGTTATTGTTCCTGATTCCGCGCACGGTACAAATCCGGCTAGTGCTAAAATGTGCGGATTCGATATCGTCGAAGTTAAATCAAATTCAAGAGGGCAGGTTGATATTGATGCGCTAAAAGGTTTGCTGGATAAAGATATCGCTGCAATTATGATGACAAATCCTAATACATTAGGTATTTTTGAAGAGAATGTGCTTGAAATATCAAAGTTAATGCACGAAAATGGTTCCCTTCTCTATTATGACGGCGCAAACTTTAATGCGGTTATGGGTTGGACAAATCCCGCGTTAATGGGATTTGATGTTGTGCATCTTAATCTGCATAAAACATTTTCAACACCCCATGGCGGCGGCGGACCGGGCGCAGGGCCTGTAGGTGTTGTAGAAAAATTAAAAGACTATCTTCCTTCTCCCGTAATAGAGTTTAAAGATGGAAAATATATTAGAAATTACGATATTAAACATTCTATCGGAAAAGTAAGAAGTTTTTACGGCAATTTTGGTGTCCTTGTAAGAGCATATGCCTATATTCTTATGATGGGCAATAATCTGAAACTTGCAAGCGCTGATGCTGTATTGAACGCAAATTACCTGAAAGAAAAACTTAAAGCTACTTATGATTTACCGTATGATGAGCCTTGTATGCATGAATTTGTACTTTCGGGCGAAAAACAACACCATCAGGGAGTATCAACCCTTGGTATAGCAAAACGCCTCATGGACTATAACTGCCACCCGCCAACGGTTTATTTCCCGCTTATTGTACACGAAGCATTGATGATAGAGCCGACAGAATCCGAGTCAAAAGAGGTTCTGGATAACTTTGTCGATATAATGCTGAAAATTGCAAAAGAAATAGAAGAAAATCCGGAAGAGGTTCTAAAATCACCCCAAAACACTCCTATAAAACGCGTTGATGAAACGTTAGCCGCAAGAAAGCCGGATTTGGTTTTTAGGGGGTAATCGTGGTTTTGTGTGAAGGGTGAAGCGTGAGGAGTGAAGTGAGGTTATAAAGCTTTTTTCGTCATTAAGGGGGTAAATATAAGTGGTCTGCGTCCTACTACCCGACTTGGCGTCATTCTGATGGAGCGTATGCGACCGAAAAATCTCTTGGAGTTTTTGTAGGGTGCAATTTATTGCACCATTATTGGTAATAAGCATTTAAATTGAAAAAATAAAAAAACAGAAAGGTGCAATAAATTGCACCCTACTGTTAATGTTAAAGCGATAAAAATATTTGATGCGGTAAATCTATGATTTACCGCATCCTACAAGCTTATTTGTTAATAACCAGCAAGGCTCCAGTATTCTGCAAGAATGTCATCAACAAAATCTCTAAATCTTACTGCGGAAACAAATAAATCATCACCATCTGTATCCCATCCAACACAAATTCTATGTCCATAAGATTCTCTATTTTCATTCATGTGCTTACTGATATTACCGATCATATTACTTGCATGTTTACCAGAATTATCTTTATGTCTTACAGAATCAATAGTTCCTTGGTATCTTTGAACCACATTATTAGCAGCTTGTGTTAATATATTTTTATCTAATCCGGCTGTAGATAATGCTTCTACAACAAGATTTCCTAATTGTAAAATTCTTTCTTTTGCTAAATTAATTTGGTCATTATACTTATCACCACCACAATCCATTGCCACATGAAGTTGAATTGTTGCATCACCTCTATTATAAAGATCTGCAAATCCAATAGAAGTTACTTGCTGGCCTTCAATACCTCCAATGTTATAAATTTCTAAATGTTCTGAATTTGCACCATTCCAAGTTGTAGCACTATTAATAATATCGGTATTATTTTGTCTTACTTTTATTTGTATTGTTTGAACATCTCCAACCTGAACGCCATCAACTAAAACAGAAATTTTTACATTATAGACACCAGATGTGGTACCAGCCTGAATAGACAATGTATTATTGTTTGTAATTTGGCAATTTAAACTACCGGCATCTATAGCATAAGTTACTCTACTGCTATCAATAATGCTATTCCCGTTGTTTACTGTTGCACTCAATAAATGTGAACTAGATGCATTTGTTTCAAGGATAAGTGTATTATTTTCAACTCCAGAATTAAAAGATGTTAGTGTAAATGTAGTCGGATCTCCAATTTCGAGAGCTTTCATTTGTAGTTCTGTAACTTTTTTAATTATATCTCCTGGTAACATACCGTTAATCTTTAAAGCATAATTATCCCCAAAGATTTCTGTAACTGCTTGAGCAAGTAAACCGCTCTTAGATACTAAAGCGTCACAATATTGTGTAGCAGCCTCAATATGCTGTTCTTTGGATATATCATTATCAGTTTGTTTATTAGCAGCTTCTACAAGTTTATCGTACATAGTATTCAGTTCGCTAAGACTCATATCACCAAATCCATTTGGATAAAATTCTGCAAGATTAATTTCGATTTGCTCTACTATCCAGTTTAAAGCGGCCTGCTGATCAAATGAGCCATTTGTGTCAAAATCACCATTTTGAGCTTTAGTTAGTGCTTCATTTTTAATATCACTTAATACATTCAAATAACGACCGTTTATTTTGATATTTTCAGCGGCTGATTCACAAATATTAACAGAGATTGCGTTGTAAAAATCTTCACCGGTGAAGAGTTCTTGCATCTGAATATTCTTTTCAACCCCTTTGTAATCGTCGCTTG
>CALUQF010000068.1 GCA_944322835.1 Candidatus Gastranaerophilales bacterium
TTCACCCCTCCGGACGTCTTAAGCCAATTAATTTTATTTACGCCGACCTATTTATTATTTGAACTCGGGCTATTATGCGCAAAATTTAAGAAAAAATAAGGTAATCACAAAATTTAACCAAGTAATCAAAAATTACCAAAACCTACATACTGCCTAACAATAACTTATTCCGTCATTCTGAGGATGAAAACAGATATTTAGAGAGCTCAAAAATCTTCGTTAACTTTTGAGACTATTTTAAGATATTCATCAGGCGCCCCGTTCTTTCTGAGTAAAATCCGAAGGTATAGTTATATACTGTCTCGTTCTAACATTGCCTGACAATAACTTATAAGAGAGCCCACGCTAACCAGCAGACAAAGAGAATATATCGTAAATTTCTTGATCTGAAAGCTCTGTAATAATCTTTTCGCCTTCATATACCGCTAAATCTGCAAGTTCTTTTTTAGATTTAAGCATCTCATCAATTTTTTCTTCAAAAGTTCCGAGTGTAATAAGCCGGTGAACCATTACATTTTTATCTTGCCCGATACGGTAGGTTCTATCTGTTGCCTGCTCTTCAACTGCCGGATTCCACCAAAGGTCATAATGAATTACATTAGTTGCGCTTGTTAAGTTCAGACCGGTACCTCCGGCTTTTAGAGAAAGAATCATAATCTTTCTCTCTTTATTATTCTGAAAATCTTCTATAAGATTCTCCCTTTGAGGCACCGTTAAAGAGCCATGGAAGAATGACGGTTCCGTATTACATTCTTCTTGCAAAATCTTAGTCAATAAATCACCCATTTCTTTATACTGGGTAAAAATAAGCGTTTTTTCATTGTTATCAATGATATTCTGTACAAGAGAAACGCACTTTTCAGCTTTCCCCGAAAGCTCTTTTGACGTTTCACCGCTTTTTATGAACTGATAAGGGTGGTTACAGATTTGTTTTAAAGCTGTAATCAGCTTAAAAATATTTCCTCTTCTATTTACACCAGTAAACCCGCTTATTTTTTCCATCATTTCATTAAGCGTTTTTTCATAAAGCACAGCCTGCGCTTTAGCCAGATAACAGTAATCATTCATAACCATCTTATCCGGAAGATCTGAAATTACGTGCTTATCAGTCTTTAAACGTCTTAATACAAACGGAGATACCGAGAGTTTAAGCTTTGATGCTCTAGATTTTTCCTTAAACCTTTCAATAGGAACAGCATAGCTCTTCTGAAAATCTTTCAAAGAGCCCAGATACCCTTTGTTTAAGAAATCGAAAATACTCCAGAGCTCTGTAAGTCTGTTTTCTACAGGAGTACCGGTCATTGCTATTTTTATATCAGATTTTAATGCCTTTATAGCAAGAGTCTGTGCTGTATCTGGGTTCTTAATATTTTGAGCCTCATCTACAACTACCATACCCCATGTGTGTTTTTTCATCTCTTCTACATCAATACGCATAATTGCATATGTTGTAAGGATTACATCTGATTTAGTATCGAGTTTTCTATCCAGACCATGATAAGTACTTACTTTTAAGTCAGGCGCAAACATCTGTAGCTCTTTCATCCAGTTTCCCATAAGTGTTGTCGGACAAACTACAAGCGCCGGATTCTTTAGCTTGTTTTCTTCTTTTAGCTTTAACATAAGGCTTATGACCTGAATAGTCTTACCTAACCCCATATCATCAGCCATACAGCAGCCGAAGCCTTTGGAAACATTTGTCCACAGCCACTTTAGCCCTGTCATCTGGTAAGTTCGAAGCTCTCCCTTTAATCCAGCAGGCTGGGTAACTTCAACAGGCTTTGCAAAATCTTTGATTACATTAGCATACGCCTCATCATAGTTGAATTCATAATCTTGCAGCTGACCGGACATTGAAGCATGGATAAGTTCTAACCTTGTCATCTTCTTATGATTAGCATTCTTAATCTGCTCAATAAGTTTTAAGCCTTCTGCCTTATCAACAAGAATATATTTGCCGTTGTATTGGATTAAGCCGTTGCTTTCGCTTACGAGTTTATTAAATTCTTCAAGAGAAATTTTTTCATCACCGAGCGAAATTTCATATGAAAAATCTAATATATCATCAAGTGAAATCGCACTGCTTGAGACCGTATTAAATATATTCATTAAATCTGCAGAACGCGAAGCCTTAACTCTTGCATTAATAGAAGCACGCGGAATAATAATATTTGTGAGCTCCTCTGGCAGAATAACATCAATTTGCGCTTTTTGAAGATAATAAGCGGTCTGAGCGATTATCTTATAAACCTCATTCAGATTCAATGTAAGAGCAAGTTTTTCCTCATCTTCAAACAAATCCTCAAGCTCCGGCATATACCTTACTGCATAGTTGAGCTGCTTTTCAATGATTTTTGAAATATCAGCCGTATCAAGCCCCCAGATTTCATCTTCGTGATACAAATCATCAAGAAGAATGGTCTCATCACTCTTTCTATTCTTGATATGAATTTTGAGTTCAAACTGGTCGTCACTGATTTTATTAACCTTAAAGAACGGAATTAAATCATACTTACCAAGATAAAGCTCATCAAACCACTGTGCAATATCTTCTGCAACGTCCTTGCCCTTCATAAGGCATCGCTGCTCAAGGTCCTTAATCATATAATGACCTGATTTTATATCCTTAAAACGATATGCCTTAATACCTAAAAACTTGTAAATAAGATAGTTTAAATATTCTCTTACAAATCTTTCAACAAAATTTTTCGGTTTCACTCCTTTTATAAACAAATCTTCAGGCAAATTATTTTCTAACTCGTTAATAATCTTTGCCGATTCTTTATTAGAGATAATCGGTTCGTAAACAATCCTGAACGACCCACCTGAAGGCCCGTCTTTTCTATGAACAGTCGGAATGAAATACAATTTTTCAATTAATTTCATCACAAAATGAGTAAGTTTATTAAAATAAGCAAAAGTCTGCGTTAGAGATGAAAAATCAACAATCTCACCAAATCCGCCAAAGTAATCCAAAACCAGATCAAGACTCATTACGTATCCGATTTGGCCGTTCACTTCTTTAGGCGAAAACCTGAACATTGAACCTTTAGACTTTAAATAGAATTGAAAATTATTAGTAGGAGTTACAAAAAATGACAATTTCGGATTAGTTTCACTGCCTTCGTTTATTAAAAAGAAATCAGTGTTTCTAACCGGAGAATTGGGGGATAAGAATATCCCCTCAAATTCGTCCTCTACTAACTGGTATATTAAGCTTAATGTGTATCTGAAATCTTTATTCTTAAACCCGTTCGGGTTTTCGCTCAAGTTGAAGAAGAATTCATCAACATTATTCTTTTTTAGTGATAAATCTATATCTAAAGGTTTAACGTTTTCGCTCATATTCTCTCACTATTTTATCAAACTGCCGCAATCCATTTCCTCGGGCTTTTTAATACCCATCAACTGTAAAACAGTCGGAGCAACATTGCATAAAGCACCATCTTTTATTAATTCAATATCTTTAGGTCCGTTAATTACAACAAACGGAACTTCATTTGTTGTATGCGCCGTATGCGGTTTCCCGGTACTTTCGTCAAACATAACTTCGGCATTTCCGTGATCTGCCGTAAGCAGCATAATAACACCCTTATCTTTACATTTTTGTGCAATTTTTCCTACGCATTCATCAACAGTCTTGCAGGCAATTTCAGCTGCTTCAAGAACCCCTGTATGTCCTACCATATCCGGATTTGCAAAGTTTACAAGAATAAATCCGTATTTATCGTCCTCAATAGCCTTTAATACATTATCGCAAACTTCTCTTGCGCTCATCTCCGGCTGCATATCGTATGTAGGAACCTTTGGAGAAGGCACAAGAACTCTTGTTTCATGAGGCTGCGGCTCATCAATTCCGCCGTTAAAGAAGAACGTAACGTGAGCATATTTTTCTGTTTCAGCAGTTCTGAACTGGTTTACGCCGTTTGCTTCCAGTACATCTCCTAAAATATTTACAAGCTGTGTTTTCGGGAATGCAACAGGGTATGTAAATGTTGCTTCATAACTTGTCATTGTGCAATAATAGATATTTTTAAGAACTTTCTTTCTTTCAAAGCCGTTAAAATCAGTGAAATTAATTGCTTTAGTAATTTCTCTTGCTCTGTCAGGTCTGTAGTTAAAGAAAATTATTGCATCATTATCGTGAATTCTGCTTGCACTAATTTCTTCTTCACTTCCAATTGCAGTCGGGAGAACAAATTCATCTGTAACCCCGTTTTTGTAAGATTCTTGAACAGCTTCGCAAGCAGAAGATGCATGATTACCTTCACCAAATAACAGGCAATTGTAGCCCTTTTCAACTCTTTCCCATCTGTTATCTCTGTCCATTATGTAATATCTTCCGATAACAGTTGCAACAGGAGGAAGGTTGTATTTCTTAAGTTCATCTTCTACCGTTTGTAAGTAAGTGCAGGCGCTGGAAGGCGGAGTGTCACGTCCGTCAAGAAAAGCGTGGACATAAACTTTTTTGAGCCCTTCATCAGCTGCAAGTTTAATCAATGCAAGAACATGATCTAAAGAAGAATGAACTCCGCCGGTTGATACAAGACCGTATATATGCAGAGCTGAATTATTCTTTTTAGCATGCTCGATTGCTTCTAAGAATTTTTCATTTTTAAAGAAAGAGCCATCTTTTATTGCTCTGTTAATCTTTGATAAATCCTGATAAACAACTCTTCCTGCGCCTAAATTCAAGTGTCCGACTTCGCTGTTTCCCATCTGCCCGTGCGGAAGTCCAACAAATTCGCCGTCCGCATGAATAACAGTAGAAGGGTAATCTTTTATTAATTCCGGAACATTAACCGGATGAGAAAGTTTAGTAGCATCATATTTTTCAGAACCGGTTGAGATACCCCATCCGTCCATAATACATAGTAAAACTCTGTTTTGCATATTTATATCTCCTCGCAATAAAGTCCTTTAACCCTATAAGTTTATGACAAAAGGGGGTAAATGTAAATAGGGAAGTAAAACGCTAAACTCGTCCGCCTGATGTAAAAGGGGTAAATGTAAATAGGGAAGCAAAACGCTAAACTCGTCCGCCTGATGTAAAAGGGGTAAATGTAAATAGGGAGGCAAAATGCCAAACTTGTCTGCGTGGCATAAAAAGGGGTAAAACAAAGCAAATCTCCTCTCCCTGCGGGAGAGGAGCAGCCGTGTTTGAGGCTGTGCCGAAAACTACGGATGCGGTGAGGGGGCAATTCATAGGGGCAAATAGAAATTTATAAAGTGAGCACCCATCCTAACCTTGTCTTGGATTTGCTCCACGCTCACAGAACTTCACCTTTAAGCCTCACGGCTTAGCCGGTTCAGTCTGTTTGCTATCCGGACTTCCGTCCGTCCGCAAATCCGCTCCCTCAACAGGGAAGGAATGCTCCGCACTTGGCGCCTGCTCCCTCCCTTTTGAGGGATGGGTGGGGTGGGTGCTAATTAAAGAGTATATAGAAGATTTTAAAGAAATGAGACCGCCCAAGAATACAATTTGAAAAAGGCACGTAGTTTGCTTGTGCTTATACCGGATTTTATAAAGGATGTTGAATATTTAATTGATAAATTAAATGAGGAATTACATGCCGATTAAAGGAATAAAACCCGAAGAAGAAATCATTATTAAATCTATTTTAGAACCTTATAAGTCGAAGTATGAATTCTATTATTATGGTTCGAGAGTAAAGGGTAATTTCAGGTTTTTATCCGATTTAGATATACTTGTTACAAATCCCGGTAAAATTAATATTGAAGATATCAATTTTATCAAAGAAGCTTTTGACAAAAGTTTGCTGCACTATATTGCATAAGTGTCCAAGAAAAATTTTAGAAGTTATCTCCTTCAACCAAATATCAGTTAGAACCCCTCCCCGAAATCAAAGATTTCGACCCTCCCACAAGGGGCGGGTAGGCTCCACGCCAGGTGTGGCAACTTCCTCGCCCCTTGTGGGAGAGGGTAGAATTTCAAGTTGAGCTTGAGCGAAACTTAGAAATTCGGGTGAGGGGTCTTTTTTATGTCTTTACATCATATAATCGCAGGCAAATTATGACAGATACTTATATATGATTTTCTCTTTTGAATTTTTCTTGAACACTAATGCCTATATTGGATCCTGACAATAAATTTTATAAACTAATACAACCTGATTTGGTACAAATTTTTTAGAATTATTAACTTTTGTAAAGTTAAATTTGCAAGCTGTGATTTAGTAAATATAATAGTTTTAGGATTTTGTTAAAAAATGGATGAAAATTTTTACAAAATAAATAGCAATTTTAATTACGTTTGAACGTTTAGATATATAAGACATAATGATGTAATGATTTATGGGATTAAAATAAAGAAATAATAGTAAGTTGTAAAAATATAGGAGTAATTAGTTATGGCAGACGATTTAACAGTACAAGCACAAGTTCAACCGCAAGTAAAACGTAAAGACAATACTTTACCTTATACAATTGGCGGTGCAGCAATCGGCGGCGCAGCAGGCGCAGCATTCCCAATGATTAAAACAAAGTATTCTTCTTGGGAAGATGTTGTTAAAGAATCAGAAGATACTTTTAATAAACAGATTGACAAAGGCGGCGACAATAAGACTTATTGGGAAACTGCCAAAGAACAGGCTCAAAAGATTAACGAAGCTGAAAAGAATTACGATGCAGAAGTAGAAAAGATTAAAAATGAAAATAAAACCACAAAAGTAACAGTAACAGATTTGCCTGATAGTGAAAAAGCTCTTAAGGACGAATTAACTAATGCGCAGAAAGCGTATGATAATGAATTAAAAAATTTAGTAGATTCTGAAAAATCAAAATTAGCTTCAAGTGGTAAAGCTACAACAACTGCTACAATAAAACCTGCAGCAGAAATGAGTGTTCCAACTCGTTTTAAAGACTTTACAGAATTTGAAAAGGCATATAAGCCGCTGCAACAAGCATATGAAACTGCTATAAGCAGCTCTCATTCAACTGCTGATTATGTTGCAGCTCAAACTAAGTATAATTCAATGGAAAGCACAATTACAGATATTTATAATAATGCTCAAACAAAAGCTGAAAAGTTCAAAAACCCGGCTAGAGCTTTTGAACAAAAGAAAAATGGCGGTATATTTACAGATATACTTAAACCATTCGGTTTATCTGATACATCTATTTATACAGATATATTAACTACTGTTGAAAATAAAATTCATCCGACACCTTCTGCCTTAACTCAAGAACAAATCAGAGGTTTAGGTGAATTTAAAAATGAAACTGATTCAAATAATATAGGAAAAATAAAGAAAGCATTAACAAAAACAGAAGAATTACATATTATTAAGGATAACTCAGGTAAGCTAATCGGATATGTAAAAGTTCCTAAAGGCACTTATGATCAAGCATTAGATATTATTCAAAAAGAAGCAAAAGAACAGCAAAAGAAGATTGCAGAAGAACTTTTAGGTAATGCAAGGGAACGTTTCAACTTAAGAGCTCAAATCAGTGATTTTGATAAAAATTTCAAAGTAAGTGATGAGTTAATGAAAAAAGCCGGAGTAACATCGCCAATCGGCCTTGATACAGCAGCTAACTATGAAGCTGATATGAAAGTAATTGATAAAGTAAAAGGTTTAGACCGTTCAAGATTAACATCTTCTGAATTATCAATTGTAGATAAATACACTACTACAGGAAGTCCGCGTGATGCTTATAATATGATGGAAGCAAGAAAAACTATTGCTAAAAAATATGAAGCAGGGAAGAAGGTTATTACTGATAAATTAGATAATATTCTGACACAAGACTCGCGTTTAGCAGAATTGAAACAAGAAATGTCTAATATAGAAGGAAAAGACAAAGGTGTAAGAAAAGCTAAAGGAAATCTAAGAAAGAAATTCCCTGAATTCTTTACAACAACATCTAATCCGGCACTTTCTGATACAGAAATAGCTTCAAAAGCTGAAGAAGCTGCAAAGAAAGCTATAGAAGGCAAAAAGGTTGCTACTGATTTGAAAACTGTACAAAACAAAGTAGCAGAAAAAATTAAAGAATTAGGCTTAGAAGGTAAAGAACTTTCTAAAGATGAATTAGATAAAATCGTAACAGAAAAACTTGGTACAAAGACTGAATATACTGAAAAAGTTAGAAAAACTGCACAAGAAGCTATAGAAAAGAACCTTGAAAAATATACAAAAGGTAGCAGAGGTTGGACAGCTCTTGCCGGTGCCGCAGTCTTAGCTTTAGCAGGACTTGGTATCGCAGCAGCAACCAAGAAAGACGCATAAGTCTTAAATAACTAATTAGCCTATTATTTTACAAACATAAAAATCTGCCGGTAAAACGGCAGATTTTTTTATTAATACATGTGTGCCGTTATTTTAAAGCGTGAAAGAGTTTTTGCGCTAAGCGTGCCGTCATTCTGAGGATCGTGACACTGCTGTCCAAGATAATTTTATGAACAAATATCGTATACTACTGCATAACTGTAATTGCGGCATATTCCCTAATGTCTAGACATAAAAAAGACCCCTCACCCGAATTTCTAAGTTTCGTTTACACTCAACTTGAAATTCTGCCCTCTCCCACAAGGGGCGAGGGTAGCTCCACGCCTAGTTTGGAGCCTACCCGCCCCCTGTGGGAGGGTCGAAATCTTTGATTTCGGGGAGGGGTCCTGTACAAATATTGAACCAGTATTTTTTACTCCTAAAAATTATCTTGGACACTAGTGGAGGCGCGTGAGCGCCGAAGAATCTCTAGGAAGGGGGAATATCCTATTTCATTAATTCTTATTAAACCTCAAGCGGTTGATCTAGCGAACGTATTGAAACATCTACATCATCAGGAAAATACTGTTTCATGTGATTAACCAAATCATTTGTTGAATTAACCCAAAACATAGGAGAGGTTAATATCTTTGAGCTATAACCGTCAATAGCAGGAAGCTTAAACATAACAGGATCATCTCCGTGATGTTTTGCTAAAATATCTTTTATCCCGCATAGTTCTTCATATTTAACTTCTTTTTTTAAATTAACTGTTACAATGTTAGAGTTCTCAACAGATTTTACATTATCAATAAGCAGACTTATCTGGTCTTCTCCTCTATGCTGAATTTTACCGGTAATAACGACCTTATTGTCCATTTGAAGCATATCACCATACTCCATTAGTTTTTTATGGAAGCAAACACAATCAACTTTACCGGTTAAATCCTCTACTGTCACAAAGCGGAGAAATTTTGTCGGGTCTTTTTTGGTAGGAATCTGTCTTGTAGCAGTTACTAGCCCGCAGATGGTTACTTCTTCCTCTTCTTTCAATTCTGCAAGTTCTGAAACCCTGTGAGTCATAAGAAATTGCATTTTATCTCTTATTGAAAACAAAGGGTGCGATGTTACATAAAACCCGAGGAACTCTTTTTCAAACTGCTGGATTTCTTTATCAGTGTACTCTTTATCACTACCTGTAAGCTGATATTGAACATTTGTAAAGCTGTCATCTGCACTCATTGCTGAAAACAGGCTTACTTGCCCCATTGCTCTATCCTTTGCCTCTTTTGAGGTTACATCAAGAATATGTTCAATATTATCAAAGAGCTGTTTTCTGCTTTTTTCAATATTGCTAAATGCACCGGCCTTAATCAAGCCTTCCAGTGATTTTTTATTAACAAATTTAGCGTCAACTCTCTTGCAGAAATCAAAAATACTTGAGAATTCGCCGTTTTCCTCTCTTTCTTTAATAATAGCTTCTACTACGGGTTCTCCAACCTGTTTAATTGCTGCTAGCCCGAATCTTATATTATCACCGTCCGGAGTATATTCAAGATAAGATTTATTGATATCCGGCGGAAGAACTTTTATACCGTATTTTTGAGCCTCTTCTATATAAAGCTGTGTCTGGTCTTTGTTATCAGATACGCTTGATAGCAGTGCAGAAAGGTATTCAACAGGGTAATGACATTTCAAATAAGCT
>CALUQF010000069.1 GCA_944322835.1 Candidatus Gastranaerophilales bacterium
TAATTAATATTCTGTTATGCTCGTCTACTTCTTGATACAACATCCTAATCGTTCCTTGATTATTATACTTTATATATTCCACATTATGAGAATTAGTAACGGATAATATCTATTTGATGATATTTATTGTATAATTATAATGTTATAAGAGGGTCTATGACTACAGTATCTTCTGATGAAATTTTAAAAATATTGCCATCATTCTTTGAACTGGATTTCAAAGGTAGTATGAATCTTTTTAGAAAATTAGAGAAGTTCCTGATTTTTGATGAAGGTTTTGTTTACTATGCTAATCCGGATAGTTTACAGTTAAAATATTCTTACAAAAACCATTCTCAATATTCAATAGAGTCAATATTCGAATTTGGAATGAATTTAAAAAAATCCATTTTTTCTACAAAAAGTGAAATTCTTAAACAAAATTCCAAGCTCATAGAATATTTGAACTTAAAACAATTTCATCTTAATTCTTTCCTTGTGTCAAAAATTTCAATAAAATCTACTGTTTTTGGTATTATTATACTTGCATCTAAACAAGAAAATTTTTATACTGCAAATGATTTAAATTCGTTAAATGCTGCTTCAAGCATCTTATCATATGTTTTAAAAGACATCGAACTTTCTAATGTTTTTAAAATACAATTGCAAGCGCTCAAAGATGGTATTAAAGAAAAAAATATGGCATATAAAACAATAAAAGAGCAAAATGAAAAAATTCTTGAAGCCGACAAAGTCAAAAATGAATTCCTGGCAAATGTATCACACGAACTCCGGACTCCGCTAAATTCTATCTTAGGATTCTCTGATATTTTATCAACGCAGCTTTATGGAAACTTAAATAATAAACAGGAAGAATATATCAATGATATTAAAGTTTCTGCAACACACCTTTTAGGTATGATTAATGAAATTCTTGATATGTCAAAAATAGAAGCTAATGCAATGAAAATTGTCAAAAGCGCATTCTGGATATCAAGGGCCATAAGTGAAGTGTCAAATATACTGCTTCCGCTTGCTCAGAAAAAAAATATTAATCTTATAAAAAATATGCCTGTAGATTTTGAAGTTTTTGCGGATTATCAAAAAATTCAACAAATTTTATATAATCTGGTAAGTAATGCCATCAAATATTCTCCAGAAAATAATGAAGTTGAAATTGCAGTCAGTGCAAATGAAGAATATTTTAGGATTGCAGTACATGATAATGGTATTGGTATTGACAAAAAGTATCATGGGAAAATTTTTGCAAAATTTGTTCAGCTCGACAGCGCTTATACCAAGAAAGAAAGCTCTACAGGACTCGGATTAACTATTACAAAAGAACTGGTAGAATTACACGGTGGAAAAATTTCTGTAATAAGTGAAATTAATAACGGTTCAACTTTTATTGTTGATATACCTTTTTAGGTTATACAAAAAGAATCATTTCTTTAAAATAATGTAAAAAACATGAAAATATGTTATAATAAAGTCAGGAGATCAAAGTTGAATAGTTATAAGCCAAATGCGTAAGCAGAAAGGCATTAATATATAAATATGATGAATAATTTACAATTTCAAAATGACCTCGAACGACTGTTAGCTGTAATGCCCCCTAAAGTTGTGGCCAATTTATCTTATGATAAGTTGGATGATGTTATAGAAATTGTATTAGATATTGGAAGAATACCGGAAGTTCGTCATGCCGGAGGCAGAATTGAAAAATTAAACTGTGATACTGTCAATGATGAAGATATTAATTTTGTAACATCGCATATACAAGAATTTACTCATGATAATCGTTCAGGAATTCCGGGAACTTTGCATCGAATAAGTGCAATAAGGAACCGCCAGGGAAAAGTTATAGGTTTGACCTGTCGTATTGGAAGAGTTGTTACAGGAACAATCGCTTGTATAAAAGATATCTGCACACAAGGTAAAAGTATATTATTTTTAGGGCCTCCCGGAGTCGGTAAAACTACAAAATTAAGAGAAATTTCCCGGCTTGTTGCCGATGAATTAGGCAAGCGTGTGGTTATAGTAGATACTTCAAATGAAATTGCTGGAGATGGGGATGTGCCACATCCTGCTGTCGGTACGGCTAGACGCATGCAGGTCCCCCAGCCGGAATTCCAGAAAGACATTATGATAGAAGCAGTAGAAAACCATACTCCTGAAGTTATAGTTGTTGATGAAATCGGAACCGAAGCAGAAGCACAGGCCGCGAGAACAATTGCTGAAAGAGGTGTTATGCTTATTGCAACTGCTCATGGTAATTGTTTGGAAAGCTTAATTAAAAACCCAACCCTGTCAGATCTTGTTGGGGGGATTCAGTCTGTTACTTTAGGTGATGATGAAGCAAAAAGAAGAGCTTCTCAAAAAACGGTTTTAGAACGAGAAAAACAGCCGACTTTTGATATTGTAATCGAAATTTTAGATAGAAATACTCTTGCTGTCTATAAAAACACATCTGAAGCTGTTGATTATATTCTACGTGGATGGCCAATAAGACCGGAAATCAGAAAAGTTGAAGAGATACATGAGAAACTTACGCAAACTCTAGAACCTGAAAAACAGGAAACAACAGAAGCACAAGCAGATAATACTCTTAACTTTTCATTTTCAAGACAGAAATATGTTGAGCAGGCAAAACCTCTTAGAAAACTGTATCTTTATGCTGTTTCAAGAACTATCGTTGAAAAAACTATTGAACGGCTTAATTTGAATGTTGAGTTAACAAGAAATATTGAAGATGCTGATATAGTAATAGCACATAAAAATTTTGCAAAAGGCGGTGCCAAAATACTTAATACTGCCAAAGAATACAGGGTTCAAATATTTTATGTCAAAACAAACTCAATGGCTCAAATCCAAAAAGTATTAAAAGATGCATTAGATATTCGTCCCGGGGATGTCGAACCTCTGCAAGGGTATACTGATGAGACTGAAACAGCGCTTGATGAAACTAGAGATGCAATAAAAAGTATTTTGGAAGGAGCCGAAATAATTGATTTAGCTCCAAGAAGCTCACAGATTAGGAAGCTTCAGCATGAGCTTATTGACCAATATAATTTAGGTAGTACTTCTATTGGAGAAGGTGCAGACAGACATATAAGAATACATCGCAGATAGAAATTTTACTGTAAAATTATGTGCTAACTTGACTGAGAGTAACTCTTATGCTGTAAAATATAAAGGAGAAAAGATCGTTTAGGGAAGCAGAAAATAAATAGCAATGAAAGTATTATCAAAGAGTAGTGTTAGTTTTAGCTCAATGCGCTATAGAAAATTTGACAGAGCAGGAAACGTTATCAATTGTAATTATACAAACTTTAACAGGGCTGATATTGATTGGAAAAAATTTGCAGAGTTTTTAGGTAACAGATATAAAGACGCTCAAAGAGTGCAGATTCATTCCTTTGGCTGTTCTGACGGGTCAGATGTCTATACTTTAATAATTAATCTTATAAATAATCTTGGAGAGCAGGCAAAAAAATTCTTCCCGATATTTGCATCGGATTTTGCACCTGAGATGATTGAAATGGCAAAGAGTAGGAAAATACTGCTCCATAGTAGAGATATTGAGTTTTTAAAAGAACAGAGTGCATATGGTTTCTTTGAAGAAGATAAAACAGAAGCTCCGCAAATTATGAGCGGTATAGAATTTTATCCGCACAAAGTAAAAGAAGGCCTTTTCAGTAAAGTAAATTTTTCAATCAAGGATATAATCAAATCTTCAAGAATCGAAAACTTTTCAAATAAAGTTGTAATGTTTAGAAACGGCTGGACATTTAATAGTTTAAAGAAACAAAACGAAATCGCAAATAATCTCTATACTAAAAGCAATGACAAAACCCTTGTTGTAATCGGCCAGTCTGATTTATTCAAAAGCGCAGCTTCTGACTATTTGCAAGGAAGGGGGTTGAATCAGATATTTTTACCCGCGCAGAGACCAATTATCCTTCAAAATCCATTGGTATCCCTGACACTCCGTTAACCTATACTGAATATATTCTATTTGAAAAAAGGAGCGGAAATGGCGGTTAGTCCGGTTACAAGTATTTTAAAAACAATGGAGACAAGCTCTTCTATTGGTATGTTTGCAAGAGATACAGGAGGGTGTCTGATTGCAAGACTCGGAGTTGCTAGGAGTTTTGATGAAGCGAGAGAAATAAGCTTTGCCGAGATTTCCGAGTCTGCTGCTTTCTATTTTGCGGCCCCATTGCTTGCAAAGGGTACGGCAGATATTTTTGCTAAATCGTACGGCGTTAATAAAGACACATTCAAGAAACCAATAACCGAACTTGCTAAATCTGATACAAAAACACTACAGAAGGTAAAGCGCGGGAAGTTTGCCCAAATTTTTACTGTATTCGGGCTCATGCTTCCGGCTGTATTCGGAATTGCACCGTTAAGAAATCTCTTGACTTATTCTGAAACCGGAAAAGAAAAGTTTACAAATGTTGTGGAGTTGGAAAAAACAAAGAAAATTAAACACAGAAAAGAGGCTGAGAGAAAAGCTATTCAGCTAACTAAAACACTTACACTATGCGGAAGTCTGGGAATCGCCTCCGGAATAGGCCTGGCTTTAGTCGGTAAAAACCCCAAAATCTACAATAAGCTTGAGCCTCTATATAACAAAGTTTCTAAACACCTTGATTTTACTAAAGAAGGCGATTTAACACTCAAGCACTATGGCGCACTTATTTATCCTGCAAGTATTGCCGGGTATTTTTACGCAAGCCGCGACAAGTATGAAAAACTTGAAAACGCAAGACGATTTGCGATAACAGTTCCGCTGCTATTCTGGGGCGAAAAGCTAATCCAAAACCCGATATACAGCTTTTTTGATAAAAAATTCGGAACAAAAGTTCGTGAAAACGGAGAGATTAAGACTTATAAAGAGATTTTGAAACTTCCTAAGGAAAAGCAGAGGAAATTTTTAAAAACAAAAAACCTTGCATATTCTATAACTTTTTTCACAAACACAATAGCAATCGCCGCCGCAGTTGCTCTCCTAAATCGTATTGCAACTAAAAATAAATTCAAAAGAGATAAAGCAAAAAGCTTGACTTAGAGTAACTCTTATGTAGTAAAATTAATTTATGGATAAATATTTAGACTTGGATTTTGTAAAACTTGATATAGAGAGACAAAAACGCCGAGGAGGTTCAGAGGCTGTTTTTTGCGAGTGCAAGACTACAGAACAGCTTATAAAGATTTTTACTGGATTTAAAGAAAAAGGGCAGAATGTTTTGGGAACAAGGGCCTCAAAGGAGCAGGCAGAAGTCTTAAGAAATGAATTTAGTGAAATAAACTATAATGAAGAAGCAAGAACCATAACACTTATACAAACCCAGATAGAAAAAGTAGGCGAGATTGCTGTCTGTACGGGAGGAACGGGAGATATTCCGGTTGCGGAAGAAGCCGCTGAAACCGCTATGTTTTACGGCAGTAGCGTTTCTAAATATTATGATATAGGAGTTGCAGGCATACACAGGCTTTTTGACAAAATTGATTCTATAAGAAAGGCTAATGTTATAATTGCGGTTGCCGGCATGGAAGGAGCGTTAGGAGGAATTCTCACCGGGCTTGTAGATATTCCGGTAATTGCAGTCCCTACATCTATCGGATATGGGAGCTCTCTTAAAGGAATTTCGGCACTATTAACAATGCTGAATTCTTGCGCGGAAGGCATGACTGTTGTTAATATTGATAACGGGTTTAATGCAGGCTATAGCGCCGCACAGATTAATAGAAAAATAATGGAAAATAGAGGTAAATAATATGAATATATATTTTGAATGCAAGTCAGGAATTTCTGGAGACATGTCGGTAGGTGCTCTTCTGGATTTAGGAGCATCAAGGGAAAAGCTGGACAAAGCATTAAATTCTATGAAATTAGAGAATGAATTTAAGTATGAAATTACAAAAAAATCTATAAATTCTATTATGGCAACAGATTTTGACGTTATTTTGCCCGAACATCACCACCATCATCACCATGAACATAGAAATCTTGATGATGTAAATAAAATAATTGATAAAGCAGAGATGACAGACAGAGCCAAAAGTCTTGCTAAAAAGATTTTTGAAATTGTTGCTGAAGCAGAAGCCGAAGTTCATGGGAAATCGGTAAACGAAATCCATTTTCACGAAGTCGGAGCGATTGATTCTATCGCGGATATTGTAAGTTTTACGGTATTATATGACGATTTAAATCCTCAAAAAGCGTATGTATCAATCCTTAGTGAAGGTCAAGGTTTTGTTGAATGCGCACACGGCAAGCTTCCGGTACCGGCTCCTGCTGTGTGCAAAATAGCTTCTAAGTACAAGTTACCAATAAGAATTACCGAAAATGACGGAGAGATGGTAACTCCGACAGGTGCAGCCATTGCTGCCGCCATTTATACAGGGGAAAAATTGCCGGAAGAATTTGTTATTGAAAAAATCGGGTACGGTTCAGGAAAAAGGAACTATGCGAGCCCGTTTTTAAGAGTCATGCTAATAAATGAGAAAGGAGAATAATTATGCATTTAGGAAACGGAATAATATGTCCGGTAACAGGAATTCCAATGCTTTTAGCAGCGGGAGCTGCCGCTTTTTATGCTTACAAGAGGGCAAAAGAAGATTTTTCTAAAGATAAAATTTTTAAAACAGTAAGTTTAACCTCTTTAGTATTCGCTTTGCAGATGATAAATTTTGCAATCCCGTCCACCGGCTCAAGCGGTCATATTGTAGGAGCAATATTGCTTGCGGCTCTTTTAGGCCCTTATGCAGCATTTTTATCAATGTGCGCAATCCTTATTGTACAAGCGGTTTTCTTTGCAGATGGCGGCTTAATGGCATTAGGCTGTAATATTTTTAATATGGGCTTCCTTGCTTGTTTTGTTGCATATCCGCTATTATACAAACCGCTTGCAGACAAAAAACGTATCTTTTCAGGAGCATTTTTAGCCTCCGTAGCGACTCTTCAACTTGGCTCTATAGCTGTTGTTGCTGAAGGCTTTTTATCCGGTTCAATAACTTCAAGACTTGCTGATTTTACCTTATTAATGCAAGGAATACATCTTCCTATCGGAATTGTTGAAGGAATTGTTACAGGTGCTATTATTGTTGCGGCAAAATTTGTTGATACAAAGAAATTTTCTATTGGTATCTCAAGCCTGGCGGTTATCCTTGCCGGATTTATCTCGGCTTACGCATCTCAAAGACCTGACGGGCTTGAATGGTCGCTTCTAAACATCTCAGATTCTGTCGTTATGCAAACTCAGGGTTCTATTTATACAATTGCAGAAGCTCTACAAGCAAAAATGGCAATTTTTTCAAATATGCCATTTACACTTGGCAGCATCGCCGGACTTGTAACAATTGCCGTCATAATGTATCTGGCTTGTATGATTATGAGTAATAGCAGAAAGAGCGAAAATGCATAAAAAAATTGCAAATTTAAAGGAATATTTACTAAAACTGAACGAGCAAGGCATATGCCTTGCTTTTTCAGGCGGAGTTGACAGCACTCTGTTATTATACTTATGCAAAGATTTGGATATTGTCGCCTGTACCTTTAAATCCGTTTTTCAAACAGAAGAAGAAATCAAACTTACTAAAGAAATTTGCACTAAATATAATGTAAAACAAGAGATTGTTGAATATTATCCGCTTGAAAATTCAATCATACAATTAAACCCTAAAGACAGATGCTATCACTGTAAAAAACTTATGTTTGAAAAATTATGCGCTATAACTGGTAGAAACATTATAGACGGGACTAATTTTGATGATTTAAGTACATTTCGCCCCGGTTTAAGGGCATTGAAGGAGCTTAGAATAATATCACCGCTTGCTGAATTTAAAATCTCAAAAGAGGAGATTCGAAAGTATGCAAAAGAATTAGGGATTTCTGTTTACAACAAACCCTCAACCCCTTGCCTTGCAACGAGATTTCCATATAATACCCCCTTAATTGAAGATAAATTAAAGATAGTTGAAGAAGGTGAAAATTTCTTAAAATCTCAAGGTTTTGCCGAGGTTCGTCTAAGGCTACACGATGATATTGCAAGAATTGAGCTCCCAAAATCGGATTTTGATAAAATTGTCAACAATGAAAAGATTATACCAAAGTTCAAAGAACTTGGTATTCGTTACATAACCCTCGATTTAGAAGGCTTAAGGCGCGGAAGTATGGATTAAGCACGCATTTCACGTTTTCTGGTAACTATAAGAATTACACCTGTTAAAACGGCAATAATACCAACAATTATCCTTGGTGTCAGTTGTTCATGAAAGACCAAGACTCCTATTATTATCGCAGTTATTGGCTCCAGTGAACCCAAAATAGCGGCTGTAGTTGAGCCAATCAGCTTTATTGAAATTGTAATAGTCTCTATTGAAATGATGGTTGGGAATAAAGCAAGAGCAAACGCACAGCCCCACAACATTGGAGTATCAAGAGGCTGAAGATTTACACAGAATTTAAGATTTACAATATATACAAGAAGTCCAAAGAGCATTACATAAAAGCTCATCTTAGCACCGTTCATATGTCTTATAGTTTTTATATTTTTTACTCCGACAATATAGAGGGCATACAAAAGAGCCGATGCAAGAACCAGCAGTACACCGGTCGCATTCAGTACAGTATCACCCTTGCCGTGATACAAAAGCATAATACCAGAAGTAATTAAGCATATAGAAAAAAGAAAAGTTTTAGTAATTTTTTCCCTATAAAATATAGCCATAATAAGAGCAACCAAAACAGGGTATATAAAAAGAATTGTGCAGGCTATACCAGCTTCTATATACTTGAACGCCATAAAAAGGGTTAAAGATGATAGAGAAAAAAATAACCCCAGGAACAGAAGCGGCAGTATTTCTGATTTATGAATCTTAAACGATATATTTTTCTTAAATTTAAGCCATAATCCATAAATAATCACCGCAAGAGCATACCTGTAAAACAAAACAGAATTAGCATCAATCCCTGCTGAATACATAGGAAGGGCAAACAATGGATTTGTACCGTAACTTGCGGAAGCAATTGCCCCCAGCATTATACCCGTAGCTTTTCTTCTCATAATATGTAAATCTATCCTAAAATTTATAAAAAATCAATTAACTTCATGCTTGAGAAAATTTATATTATAGGTTATACTAAACTATGAAAAATAATTTGAGGTATTGAGTTATGTTTAAAAGACTTTTATCACTATTCACAGTAATCTCAATCATAGGACTTAATACCATTCCGGTATTAGCCGAAAGCTGTGAAAAAACAGTTGCAGTAGAGCATCTTGATGTTCATAAAAAAGCCCCCTGCAATGTTGTAACAATTACAAACCTTAGAAAAACAGTCGAAAAGGGCAATGTTCTTCAATTTGTATTTGATGAAAAGTTCTTCTCAAAATGCGCACAAGCAGGACAAATCGTACACTTTGTAGTACCGCAGGCACTTTATACCTGCGAAGGGACTTTAATTCTCCCTTGCGGAACAAAAATTGTAGCAGAGGTTACCAATGTAGAAAAGCCAAAATGGTTTAATAAAAATGCACGCGTAAGCCTGATTTTCAGACAGATTGTGCTTCCTGATAATACTTGTATAGCAATCAAAGCAAGACCTTTCACAAAAGATTGCAAATTGAAGGAAGGGCCTTGGACAACTGCCGGTAAGTTAACCCTTTCCACGCTGACTCTGGGTATAGTCGGAGCAGGTGCCGGTGTTGGTTTTGCATTTATACCTAACCCAGCTAAAATAGGTACAGGTTTAGCTATTGGTATTCCTATCGGCTGCGGTGTCGGTTTTGTAGTCGGTCTAATAACCCCGGGCTGCCACTATAAAGCTAAAAAAGGCGAAGCTGTTTATGCACTGCTGATAGATGAATTCAGCGTTTGTAATAAATAGAATCTTAAAAAGATAGAAAAATAAAGGTCCGAAAATTTCGGACCTTTATTTT
>CALUQF010000070.1 GCA_944322835.1 Candidatus Gastranaerophilales bacterium
TTTTCTGAATCCACGGGCCGCATTTTCACTGCTTAACACACGCGCAGACAGGTCCGAAATTGTAGTATAACAAGGATATCTAAATACAATATCAAAAAAAAAAAAAAACAGCACTGTATATCACGCATTAACTACCGGCAATTCTCTCTTGTTCGGTAATTTAAATTTTTTAACCCTGTTTTTATAATGTTACCAAAAGGAGCCGGTATGGCAAAATCTACGTATAAAAAAAGGGATACAAATACACTGGTTATACAGGCCCAAAAAGGTGATATAAAAGCTTTAGAAGAGCTGATAAAACGTGTTCAAAAAAATATTTTTACCATGTTCAGTTATTTGACAGATAAGAGACAAGATATTGCAGACTTAACCCAGGAAGCTCTTGTTAAAATGGCGAAAGGTATTGGCGAGCTGAAAGAGCCTAAAAATTTTAAATCCTGGCTTAACCAAATTGTTACAAATATTTTTTATGACTATATAAAAAAGCATGCCAAGGAAAATAACGTTGAAATAGATAACGACAAACTCATGACTATTAAAGATAAGATAGGGTGCGAACCAGGTGAAAGATGCCTTTTTTCGGAGATGGAAAAATTAATCAGAGCGGCTGTAATCAGTTTACCGGATAATCTTAGAATCGTAATATTACTTAGAGAATATGAAGGATTGAGTTATGAAGATATTTCAAGGATTACAAATACTACACTCGGAACTGTTAAGTCCAGAATCTCAAGAGCAAGACTCAGACTTCAAGAAGAATTAAAAGAATTTATTTAAAAAGAAAGGAATTTTAAATTATGGAAATATCATGTGCACAGATGGATGTTTTAATCTCTTTTTATTTAGAAGGAGATTTGAGCAAAACTTTGAAGTCTAAGGTTGAAGAACATTTAAAAAAATGTCCGGCATGCAGAGCAAAATTCGATATTATCAAATCTATGCTGAACGATTTAAGAAGTTCTTTGGACGAAAACGAAGAAGAAGTTTTTACTCCTGCGGCTTCTAATACGCAATATAAAGTTTTTAAAAATAATTTATCGGCCTATGTTGATAATGAATTGCCTTCGGAAGAAAATATAAAAATTAAAAAGTTTACAATCAATAATAAAAGAGCAAGAAAAGATTTAGAAGATACGTATAATATTAGAAAACTTATGAACGATTCGTTTCATAAAACCAGAGATGAGGCAAGGCAGGATTTTTCAAGAAATGTTTTAAAGCAGCTTAATCTTAATGAGGAAGAATCACTGGCATTTAATCCTTTTTTGAAAGTAGGTATTGCTTTTGTTATGACTGTTTTGGTACTTTCGGCTATTATAGTTTTTTCACTGACACTTTAAATTAAATAAATAAAAACAAGGGCGTTATGCCCTTGTTTTATTTTGTAAATTCAATTTCATCATCTTTTGTATCTATTTTTATATGGTCTCCGTCAATAAATTTCTGACTCAAAAGGAGTTTAGATAACGGATTTTCTACCATCTGCATTATTACTCTCTTTAATGGTCTTGCACCATATACAGGATTAAATCCGCGTCTTGCAAGGAGTTCTTTTGCATCATCTGTAATCTCGAATGTAATATTCTTATCAGCAAGCAATTTTCTCAAATGTTCCATCTGAATATCTACAATTGCAGATAATTGCTGCATAGTAAGAGCTCTAAAGAATATGGTTTCATCAACTCTGTTCAAGAATTCCGGTTTAAACCGTTCTCTCATTACTGCCATGACTTTTTCTTTTGTTTCTTCAAAGTTAGCGCCTGCATTATTCAAAGATGCTTCAAGGATAATGTCGCTTCCGATATTACTTGTCATAATAATTACAGTATTCTTGAAGTCGATAGTTCTTCCCTTAGAATCTGTTAAACGTCCATCATCAAATATCTGAAGCATTAAATTGAATACATCAGGGTGAGCCTTTTCGATTTCATCAAAAAGAACTACAGAATATGGTTTGCGTCTAACTGCTTCTGTAAGTTGTCCGCCTTCTTCGTAGCCGACATATCCCGGAGGTGCACCGACGAGTCTTGCAACGTTATGTTTTTCCATATATTCTGACATATCAATTCTTATCAGAGCATCTTCATCATTGAATAAGAATTCTGCCAGTGTTTTAGCAAGTTCAGTCTTACCAACGCCTGTAGGTCCTAAGAATATGAATGTACCAATCGGACGTTTCGGATCTTTTAAGCCTGAACGTGCACGGCGGATTGCATCTGATACAGTCTCAACTGCTTCATCTTGCCCGACAAGACGTTTATGCAGAACATCTTCCATTCGAAGAAGTTTTTGCATTTCACTTTCCATAAGCCTGTTTACAGGAATTCCTGTCCATTTGCTTACAATTTCTGCGATATCATCGCCGTCAATTTCTTCTTTAAGAAGCTGGTTTTCACCTTTTTCTTTACCCTGAATAGACTGCAGTTTCTTTTCAAGCTCCATTAATTTGCCGTACTTAAGCTCTGCTGCTGTCTGCAAATCAGTGTTACGTTCAGCTTCCGCAATCTTTGTTTTTACCTGATCTATTTCATCTTTGATTGCAGCTTCTCCGGTAATCGTATTTTTCTCAACTTCCCATTGAGCTTTTAGTTTAGAAATCTTACTTTCCAAATCATCTATTTCGGAAGTTAATTTATCAATCTTTGCAATACACTCCGGAGAAGTTTCTTTCTTTAGAGCTTCTCTTTCGATTTCAAGCTGGATTTTCTGTCTCATCATGACATCAATTTCTTCCGGCATGGAATCAATTTCAATACGCAGAGCAGAAGCTGCTTCATCAATTAAGTCGATTGCCTTATCCGGCAAAAACCTGTCTGTAATATACCTATCAGATAATTGAGCTGCTGCAATAAGAGCGCTGTCTAAGATACGAACTCCATGGTGAACTTCGTATTTTTCTTTTAATCCTCTAAGAATAGAAATAGTATCCTCAACAGACGGTTCATCAACCATAACCGGCTGGAAACGTCGTTCAAGAGCAGGGTCTTTTTCTATATACTTTCTGTATTCATTAATTGTAGTCGCACCGATTGTTCTTAATTCACCTCTTGCAAGCATCGGTTTCAAAAGGTTTCCGGCGTCCATTGAACCTTCTGTTGCGCCGGCGCCTACAACGGTATGAAGTTCGTCAATAAACATAACGATTTCGCCGTTAGATTCCTGAACCTCTTTTAATACAGCTTTTAGACGTTCTTCAAATTCGCCTCTGAATTTAGCTCCGGCAACTAATGCGCCCAAATCCAGAGAAATAAGTTTAACATTCTTCAAGCTTTCAGGAACATCGCCCCTTATAATTCTTTGTGCCAAACCCTCTACAATAGCGGTCTTACCGACACCAGGTTCACCTATAAGTACAGGGTTGTTTTTTGTTCTTCTGTTTAAGACCTGTATAATACGCCTAACTTCTTCGTCACGGCCTATAACAGGGTCTAATTTACCCTTGCGGGCTTTTTCAGTAAGGTCGGTTGAATATTTTTCAAGAGCCTTAAAATTTTCTTCTGCATTTTTATTATCCACTTTTTGATTACCTCTTATCTTTCTCATTGCGTTCAAAATTGAGTTTGTATCAACGCCATTTCGCTTCAATAAGTCTTTAATAAACGAACCCTCTAATTTTGTCATCGCAATTAATATACATTCAATTCCGACAAAATCATCTTTCAGGGTTTCAGCTTCTTTAGAAGCCATTTCTAATATAGTATTTGTATCTCTTGATAAAAATACCTGCTGGGAACCTGAAGGTTCTGATAATGTCGGATATTCTTTGATTCTGGCAACAACTGCATTGATAAAGTTTTGGTTCAAGAGTTTCAGCTCTTCTAAATAATCTTTAGAGATTCCTTTGTCCTCAATCATCGCCATTATTATATGCTCCGGCTGCACTTCAGAATTCTTGTAATAGTCTTTCTTGGCGTTTGCCGCAAAAATAATTTCCTGAGAATAGTTTGTAAATTTTTCAAAATCAATCATATCTTTAACTCCGCACGGGGTTCCATCTTTTTTACCCCTATTTATATTTTAATGGTAATTTTGAAAAATCAAAAAAACTTAACGATTATTTAATTTTTTGGAGACTTTATTAAAAACTTCCTCAAAGCTTTCGACCGGCTCAAGGCGGTATCCGCAGTGTTCGGCTAAAGTTCCGCCCATTTTGAATAACTCTTCCTGCGGATACCGCCTGCAGATTCCGGGGCGGGTTTTATGAATTGTACATTTGTTTGTGGTTTTATCTAATTTTGTACATTCAAAAACAAGCCCTGTTTCGTCTTTGTCTATAATTTTTAAATAAGTATAAAATGGATGCAACAGCTGGAGTTTTTTAAACTCTTCTTCTGTTTGAATAACGTTTTTATGTTTAACGTAAATCTTTTGGCAGCATCTTCCGCAGCCCAGACAGGAGCCTGTACGGTAATATTTCTTTTTCAGGATATAAAGATAAAAGAATTTTCGTATCTTCTTAAATATTGACCATTCTCGCTTTTGCATATTTATACTCTGCTGAATTCTCGTTTGTAAACAACATAACCTTTGTAAAATACTTGTTTGAGTTTTTGTAATCCCCGTCAGTATACAATTCTGAACCCTTTTCAATACAAGCTTTTATAATTCTCTCTTCCGGATAAAGAAATGATTTAAGTTTCTCAAGCCGTTTTTCAACATCTGTTTGTATATGTTCTTTTAAAATAGCACAATTCTCGTATTCCATAAGCGCCATATGATAGTTGTTGTCATCATAATATTTCTCTGCCCACTCTTTGTGCCCCTGATAACTGAGTTCGTCAAACGAAGAATCCAGATCTTTTACAAGCTGCAAGGTTTTTAAATACTCCTGCTGGTTATGGATAACAAGCGGCAAAAGCCTGCGCATTGAACAATAGGCCGCAGTGTAGTCACCAAGATTTATAAATACAGAAGATAATTTCTGCAACACATCCAGGGATTTGCTATCCAGAGCAAGCGCCCGTTTTAGGTATATCATTGCATGCATATTATCATTTTCTTCAAGATAAAGTTTGCCTAATAATAAATTAGTATCAAAATTGACCGGCATGATTTTTACCGCTAGATCCAAATATTCTATAGCTTGTTTGTTATTCTTGGATGTGATTGCACGCTGCGCTTTTTGCATAAGTTCGGAAGATTGGTGTGAATAATTATCAATCGTGTTTTTTATTGCAAAATAAGCGCGTTCTCTGTCTTTAGCATATTTAAGATATTTTTTGTAATAAAAAATTGACTGAAAGCTCATTTTTTTTGAAAAATAAGAGGTTGCAAGATTAAGACAGACTGATTCGTCATCGGGCTTGTATGCGTATGCTGAAGCCCAATTTTCTATTGCATTTTTTATATCCTCTCTTTTATAATAAATATTCCCTAAATAAAGATAGGACTGGTTTTTTAAGCTTTCAAGACCGATGGATTTTTTAAAATACTCTTCAGCAGCTAATAAATCGTTTAATTTGTAATAGCATCTCCCGATTTCATAATAGAGTTTGTACGAAATACTCGTATTGAGCATCGTTAAATAAAGCTTGAGAGCCGAAGAATAATCCCCTTTTGAATAATGATTTTTAGCAGCCTCCAGCTTTTTATTCTCAATATCAGAGTTGTCAATAATATAATAATCAGACGATGCCATAGAATAATTCTATCATATCTATAGCTCTAAATCATCCCATAATTTAGAATTTGTTACAAGCTCTTTTAAGACATCATCTTCGTAAACATCAATAACACCGTCATTAAATAACTCTTGCATTTTATCCAAATGTGATGTGTCCTCTAAATCGCTCATTGCAATTTTGTTAAACTTGTTAATATCTAAATCTTTCTGGAATAATTCCATTGCATTGGCTGATATTTCGGTCTTATCGACATACGGATTTGTATTGTATCCGCTTTTTTGAAGATTAGCTCTTATAGCATTCAGGTTAATAACGTTTGACGCATTACCCAAATGTGAATTATATGTATTGTTATCGTTAATGTTGTTAAACATGAGACCCTAATCTCCCCGATTGTTTTCTTTTCATTATTATACATTTTTCCCCTCTTGTTATCAACTGTTTAGAGGATTTTTTTATAATAAAGAAGGGGTAAATGTAACAGGCTTGTATGTTCACCTCCCAGCTTAGCGTCATTCAGGGAGGAAATGGGGGTAAATATGAATGGCGGGTAGTTCTGCCTACTAGCTTGGCGTTATTCTGAGGTATATGTAAAGGGTTGAGGGGTTTAAAGGAATTTTTTGTTGAGCTAGAAACCCCAACCTAACTCCTTCAAACCTGTAATTCCACACCCTGTCATTGCGAGAGCGATTAGCTCGAAGCAATCCAGCCTTTTATTAACTATATTTTTTAAGTATTTTTGTTGGGTTTCACCCAACCTACGGATCTGAATTAATATTTGCATAAGCTTCATAATCCCCTAATTTATCAACACCGTATTTTTGAGTAAAATCTTCAACTACTTTGTTTTTATGCTCCCATACTCGTTTTACAAGGTTATTGGTTACGCCCACATATAAAGTATTGTTTTTTTATTAAATAGGATATATACGTGATATTGACAGTTATTCATAAATAAATAATATCAAAATGTTAAAGTTAATAATAGGCTGGATTGCTTCGGACTAATCGTCCTCGCAATGACAGTTTCGTAGGTTGGGTGAAACCCAACAAATAACTAATCAAGAATCAAATTTTATTCCCTGATAAGAATTTCTTATCTCAAATTCTCTGTCAATTTTATTCAGGCAGTCTAATTTTTTACCAATCCATCTTGGAGCAACAAGTTCTGTTCTTAGGCCGTTTCCGGCAAGACGGTGGATTGTTGTTTTAGGCGGCAAGTATTCCAAGAAATCACAGACTGTTTCTACATACTCATCTTCTGTCATAAATTCAATTTCGCCGGCTCTGTACATATCAGCAATTTTAGTTCCTTCAAGAGCACATAGCATATGAATTTTTACTCCTTCAGGTTCAAGCTTTGCGATAGTCTTTGCAGTTTCCATCATCTCGTCATAAGTTTCAAAGAGATTAAGAATAACATGAAGGCAGATATTTATTCCTTTATTTTTTGTCTTTTCGTAAGCTTCCAGAAAACATTTATAATCATGCCCGCGGTTTATTTTCAACAAGGTTTTATCATGAACCGACTGCAGGCCGTATTCAATCCAGGTATAATAATCAGGAGTAAAAGAAGAAATGAGTTTTAATTTTTCAGCATCAATACAGTCCGGCCTTGTACCGATTGAAATTCCTACTATATCAGGATGGTTTAAGGCAGCTTTATAGATTGTCTCCAGTTCTTTTACAGGCTTATATGTGTTAGAAAAAGCCTGAAAATATGACATAAACTTTTGCGCTTTAAATCTGTTTTTTAATGTTTCAGCGCCGGTTCTAACCTGTTCTTCAATGCTCAATTTGTTAGAATGTGCTTGAGAAAAGCTGCCCCCGTCATCACAAAATATACAGCCGCAATTTGATATTGTACCATCACGATTCGGGCAGGAAAAACCCGCATCAATGGTTATTTTATAAACCTTTGCGCCAAATTTGTCTTTCAAATATTTACTAAACTGATTATATCTTTTTTCTTCCATCTATTAGATTATAGCTTAATAAAAATATAAACTGAAATTTTAAAATGATAAAAATTAAAAGCCGGTATTCTTTGTTTGTTTAAGCAAAGCACAAATCAGGTTTTTCAGAAAGTGTTTACAAAACTTCATGTTATACTTTAATAAAATAGTCAGATTATTATATGATTATGTTTTGGAGGATTATTTCTTGTGAAAAAGGTTAGTTTTTATTTTTCGCTTTTATTTGCTAAATTTGTATATTACTTTTTTAAGATAACCAAACTCTCTTCCGGGACTTCTGTTATCGGTATGATGGTATTAAAAATATGCCCGGATTTTTTAGCAGAATGTAATAGTTATATAAAAACTAAAATTAATGTAACCGGAACGAATGGCAAAACTACAACTTCCGGGCTGATTGCTCATTTGATAAAGAATAGCGGATATTCTATCATAAACAATTCAATGGGAGCAAATATGCTTACGGGCGTAGTTAACGCGCTTGCTGTAGCTGTTTCGCCTTTTAAAAAGTTTGATTTTTCTGTTATTGAATCAGATGAAGCTTATCTGGCTAAAATTTATGATAAATTTGATGCTGATTATCTGCTTGTAACAAATCTTTTTCGCGACCAGCTGGACAGATATGGAGAACTTGCTAAAACAAAACAGCTTATACAAAACGGAATTGATAAGAAAAAGAATATTAAATTAATTCTGAATGCAGATGATCCGCTTGTAGCATCTTTTGAAGGAGAAAATAAAATTTATTACGGAATAGAAAATGTTTTCTATGCAGATGAAACTCTTAAAGCCAAAGCTTTAACGGAAGAAGTTTTTACCTGTCCTTGCGGCAAGGAGCTTAAGTACACAGAAAAATTCTACGCTCAGCAGGGGCATTACTATTGTGAGTGCGGATATAAAAGACCTTATGTTAAATATAAGGCGGATGTAAGTATTTACAAGGATTATTCAATATTAAAAATAAACAAAATAAGCTATGAAATTCCGCTTGTAGGATTATTTAATGCATATAATGCGCTTGGAGCAATTACTCTTGCGCTTGAGCTTGGTATAGAAAATATTCAAGAAAACCTGAAAACTTTTAAGGTTGCTTTTGGAAGGAGCGAAGTTAAGTTTGTGAATGGTAAAAGAGCTCTGATTCAACTTATTAAAAATCCTATCGGTGCAAATGAAGTTTTAAAAACAGTTGATAAACATTCAAATATATTGATTGCAATAAACGACAATTATGCTGATGGGCGTGATGTTTCCTGGCTGTGGGATGCGGAGTTTGAATTCTTGAAAGGGGCTGAAAATGAGATTACGGTCTCCGGAACAAGGGCGGAAGATATGGCTTTGAGGCTTAAATATGCAGGGATTGAAAAGATTAAAATTATAAAAGATATTAATAAAGCGGTTGAATATATCGGCAAATCGGCAGATAATAGTATTACAATACTGCCTACGTATACGGCTTTATTGAAAATTAATAAAATCAAGAGTTTAAGGAGCAAATAAAATGTTATTAGGTGTAAATATAGATCACGTTGCCACGTTAAGAAATGCAAGAGGCGGAGTCGAACCGGATGTTCTAACAGCGGCAAGGATTTGCAAAGAATGCGGAGTTGCCTCTATTACAACGCATTTGAGAGAAGATAGAAGGCATATTAAAGATAAAGATGTCGAATCAATCAGAATGCTTCCGCGTGTGAGACTTAATTTGGAGATGGCAATGACAAAAGAGATGCAGGAGATTGCGCTCCGTATAAGACCCCATGCGGTTTGTATCGTGCCTGAAAAAAGACAAGAAGTGACAACAGAAGGTGGGCTTGATGTTGCAGGGCAGCTAAAATGGGCAGTAGAGTTCACAAAACCTTTGATTGAAAAGAATATTGAAGTAAGCTTTTTTATTGACCCTGATGTACACCAAATTTCGGCTGTTTCAAAAACCGGAGCGCCTTTTATAGAACTCCATACCGGAAGATACTCGGAAGCCTTCGGAACGGAATATGAGGAAAAAGTTTTTGAAGAGCTTAAAGGCGGGGCGATTTTTGCGCAAAATTTCGGACTAAAAGTCAATGCCGGCCACGGATTAAACTATCAGAATGTTAAGAGAATGCATGAGATACCAAATCTCGTTGAATTAAATATCGGTCATTCAATAATTTCCCGTGCCATATTTGTTGGTTTAGAACAAGCAATAAAAGAGATGAAAGCCTTAGTGGAGGGGTAAAGGGATAAAAGGATTTAAATTTAGATTTAGATTGAGTAGGTTGGGTGAAACCCAACACAATAAAAATTTAGTTATTGTTGGGTTTC
>CALUQF010000071.1 GCA_944322835.1 Candidatus Gastranaerophilales bacterium
AGGGGTGGAAATTCCAAAAAGGTGCAATTTATACTGTTACAGATAGCGGAAAAACGCTTGATACAACACTTTTTGAAGATTCTACCGTAAAATTCGGTATGGATTTATCAAAAGAAATGGACAGAAATTTAGCGGATGAAAGAAACTTTATCCAGCTATGCCAATATTTGGCAAATCCTGAGGTTGAAAACAAGGCTGTTTTAGAAATAAAATTGTTTGATAAAATAGCTCTTCCGCTTACAACAATTGTCCTTGTGCTTATTGGTGTTCCGCTTGCAATTACACCGCCGAGAGTAAGATATAACAGAGGATTTTTATTCAGTATTTTAATTATTTTTGCCTATTATTTAATAAGGGCGTTGTCTATTTCCTTTGGTGAAGCCGGCTCTCTGATGCCTGTTATAGCTGCTTTTATGCCTAATATTATTTTGACAATAATTGGAATAGGTTTATATTACAGAAAAGTTTATACAATCTGCTAGGAGGCGGTCGGCATGAGATATGCTCAATGGAGATTAATAGGAGCAGCTTTAGGGCTAATAGTGTATTTGTTTATTATGTTTCCTATTCCTGCAATAGTGATTTCTGTTGTTTTAATCATCGGGTATGTCTGTTTAACCCGTGCAAATACAAGAAATACAATAGAATATGGGCAAGAACTTCGGCGCAGAGAAGCCTTGAGGACTGCAAAAATATATCTTTCTCCGTATAAAGATATATGGAGAAGTTTAAAATTATCGAATAAATTTTGTTCTCTAAAACTCGGTATGGACGGTTTAACGATAACCGCTTCTGAGAAAAGTGCAGCTAATCAGGCTTACAGAACATTTAGGGTTATAGAATCGAGAGTGCATTCAATGCAGGATTTGTGGGATATGTTTTGTATAAGTTTCAGCCACAATACTACTTATGACGGGCTTGTAAATGACTGCAGATTATATCAGGTTGTGATTGAGGAGAAGATTATAGGTGATCCTAAAACTCTGAATTCTGCATCTCCCGCTCCAAAATTATCTAAAACACCGCTTAAACCGATAGAAAAAACTGATATTAATAATGCTTCTGAAATAGAGCTTACCGCGCTTCCGGGAATTAGTATTGTAACGGCTAAAAAGATTATAAAAAAGCGTGAGGAAATCGGCGGGTTCAAGAATATAAAAGATTTCTTTTTATATCTTAAATTTAAACCTCATATGCAAAACCAATTGAACTCTCTTGTGTGTGTGAATAAAATGAAAGGTTCTCTGAATATCGAGAGATACCAAGAAAGAAGTGTTGATTTATGACAAAGAATAAGATTTTTGTTATAATACTAGTAAGTACCTTTATAATTGGTATCACAGGATTGCTATTAGTAAATTTTGTTATTTCGAACGATATATTCCAGGGGTTCTCAAAAGGGCTTTTGCTGGTATTAGGTTTTTTATTAATCTTTTTGTTCTGGGTTATGCTAGGGTATCTAACTTTTTTAACGACATTTTTTAAATTATTATTAGATAAAAATTTAATAATAGAAAATTGGTGTTTATGTTTAAAAAATAAAAATTGCAAAATCAGATTATCGTGGTACAAGAGGCTGGTTTGCTATCAAAAGAGCAAGATAGTATTTGAAATAGAAGCAAAAAATATAGTGTTATATTATTTAGCCAGAATTGCGTTGGGCCCGGTGAATTTTACAAGTATGAATTATATATTCATAGATTTAATTGCAAACAAATTTAATAAGACAATAGATGCGAAAGCTATACTAAAATATATAAACGAAAACTTTACGTTTAATAAAAAAGATTTTTCTATATATATTAATCCTTCTCTCACACCTGCTCTTCCGGCTGAAAATAAACCGGAGAAGAAAAAATTAGATATTAATAATGCATCAATGGAAGAAATAAATAATCTTATCGGTGTAAATATAATAATGGCAAAAAAGTTAATTAAGAAGAGAGAAGAATTGGAGGGGTTTAAATCTGTTAATGATGTTATTATATTTTTACGTCTAAAACCTCATATGGCTGATATTTTGCGCGAACAAATATGTATAAATCCCATAAAGATTTCTCCTGCGCGAATAAAACGTGTAGAGCGTGAGGTTGACTTATGAATACAGCATTTATAGCAATAGGTATTATTTTAATTTCAGTAATAGAATATATACCGTCTGAAGCAAAGCTTCCTATCGGCTGTTGTTATATAATTGGATGGATAGTTTGTTATTTATCAAATAAGCTGCATTATTTAGCAAAACAAAGAATTCTAAATTCTGTAAATAAATATATAAGGTGTAAAAGCAATAATCTTGATAACGGACAAATAAAAAACTTACGTATCATAAACGATCATGTTTATGTAGCAGTGAAAATTAATACTATAGCAATTTGTAATGAGTATTTTGTTACAACTATAAAAAATACAAATACAAAAGAAATTGAAAAAATATTTTTGTATCTCTGTAAAAATTTTAACGACAATACCACATACGAATCCCTCACAGATGCTATTAAAAATTATTCTCATTTAAGTAATAAGGGGTTTAAAGTTAATCCGCCGTTAGATACGCAATACGTAGCTAATACTCAAAATGAAAGGAAAAATGAAGCTTCGGATATTTAATATTCTTAAAAATACAAAGGTAGAAGGCCCGGGGGTACGTTATTGTATCTGGACTCAAGGATGTTCGCGTCATTGCAGGGGGTGTCAGGCGGTTCATACCTGGGCGTATGACGGCGGAAAACTTTTTGAGGTTGATGAAATAATTTCTGATATTTTGCGCCAAAGGGGTATAGAAGGTATTACCTTTTTAGGCGGAGAACCTTTTGAGCAGGCTAAAGCGTGCGGACTTATTGCAAGAGAGGTTAAGAAAAACGGTTTAAGCGTTTTATGCTTTACAGGCGGATTGTTAGAAGAATTAAGACTTGAAGAGAAAAACAGGCTGCTTTTAGAAAACACAGACCTTTTAATTGACGGGGCATTTGAACAGGAAAAGCTCGATTATTCCCGCCCGTGGTGCGGTTCTTCAAACCAGCGCTATCATTTTCTTACAGATAGATATAATGAGGAAATTTTTACAAAGTATAAAAACAAAGTGGAGGTTAATATCTCTAAAAACGGCGTTGTTTTTATGAACGGTATGGGGAATTTCCAAGAGATACTGCAAAAGATTGATTTGGAAAAGGTTATATAATGGTAAAATGACTGAAAGAATGAGGGTTTTATATGGCTTACAAATTATCTAATCTTATAAGAGCAAGATTTCCGCTTATTTATATAACAACTTTTGAAGAAGACAGAGTTACTAAATACATTAAATCTGTTGTAACGGATGTTAAGCAGGTTAAATTTGAGCGTGAAGTTTTTACCTGGACTCAAACAAACGGGCTTTATAATGATACGCAAAAAAAGTCTGTTTCAGATACAACATGTCCGAATAAAATGCTTGAATATATAAGAAGGTATGATAAGGATGCTGTTTTCATAATATATGATTTCCATGTTAATTTCGGGCTAAAGAATAGAACCCCTGATTATAACATAATAAGAAAAATCAGGGATATAGTTCCTGATTTAAAGCTTGGAGCAGTCAGGAAAACCGTATTTTTTGTGGCTCCGGAGCTTTTAATTCCGGAAGCATTACAAAAAGAGATTACAATTTTTGATTTCCCGCTTCCTACCCTAAAAGAAGTCAGAGCAAAGTTTGACAGCATGCTAAATCAGAATAAGACTGTTCAGACTAATATGACAGAGGATGAGAAAGATAAACTCTGTAAAGCTGCATTGGGTCTTACTTTGCAGGAAGCAGAAAGCGCGTTTGCTCTGGCTATGGTAAATGACGGGAAAATAGATATAAAAGATCTGCCTGTAATTTTACAGGAAAAAGTTCAGGTAATTAAAAAGACGGGAATTTTAGAATTTATAAATTCGGAGTATTCAATCAAGGATATAGGCGGTTTGGATAATTTAAAAAGCTGGCTTTTGAAACGCAACAATTCCTGGTCGGAGCAGGCAAAGAAGTATTGTATTCCGGCGCCAAAAGGTGTGCTGGTAACCGGAGTCCCCGGTTGCGGGAAGAGTTTGACTGCAAAAGCAATGAGTACAATCTGGCAGCTGCCGCTTTTGAAGCTTGATTTTGGAAAAGTTTTTTCCGGACTTGTCGGAAGTTCGGAAGAAAATATGCGCCGTGCTTTAGCAACAGCAGAAGCTGTTGCGCCTTCTATTCTCTGGATAGATGAGATAGAAAAAGGCTTAAGCGGCCTTGGCTCTAATGGCGACAGCGGCGTCTCTTCAAGAATTTTCGGTCAGTTTTTAACCTGGATGCAGGATAAAGAAGCTCCTGTATTTGTTATTGCAACTGCTAATAATATAAGTACTTTACCTCCGGAATTATTAAGAAAAGGCCGTTTTGATGAAATTTTCTTTGTTGATTTACCGACTCTTGCTGAAAGAAAAGAGATTTTTAAGCTTCATCTTGAAAAGAGACTTAAGGACAAAGAAGTCGCAAGCGAGGTTGCGGGGGTTAAGAATTTATGCAGCGAACTTGCAAAAATGACAGAAGGTTTTATCGGCTCTGAAATCGAGCAGGTCGTTGTCTCTGCTCTGTGTGATGCTTTCTTTGAAAACAGACCGCTTAAGTTTGAGGATTTAGCCAAAAATATTCAAACAACGGTTCCGCTTTCTATGACACAGAGAGAACAGATTCTTTCTTTAAGAGCCTGGGCAAATGTTAGAGCTGTTTCTGCAACTAAGACATCTAATCTTAAACAATACACCAAAGAGGTTAATGAAGAAAATATTACAGCTTCAAGAGGCGGAAGAACTCTGGATTTTTAGGATAATAGGAGAATAGTTTTATGTCATGTACAGTATTTGCACTTCCTTACACACTAGCATGGGTAATCGGCTCTGTTGTTGTTAGTGCGGTAAATGCAAGAGATGAAATCGGCGGTTTAAATGATGTTGATTTCAATAATTTGAATAATATTCAAGCGCCTTGCGACGATGTAACGGTTATTACGGATAAACATTTTATTGAAAAAAGCTTTGAAACAGCTTTTATGGATAAAGATCTTCTTATTAAAACACTGGAAGAGCACGGAGTACAAGGTGTTTCGGAAGATGAATTCGGCAGAATATCAGGAAGGGTTGACAGCTATGCGCTTAATTTTGAAAAAATGGAAAGTGATAAGCCTTATTTCTTAAGAATATCCTGCCTTGATACGGATAACGCAGAAGAAAAGCTTGGTGATTTGAGTTCTGAATATGCACTGAATGTTCAGGAAGAAGCTTATCTTAATATTGTTGATAAATTAAAAGAAAATAATATGCAGATAGAAGATGAAGAGGTTATGGACGATAACACGATTGTCCTGACTGTAAATCTGGATTAAGGAGTTGATATGTCAGAGAAGAAATTAAAAATAAAACTGCTTCCTAACGGCGAAATACAAATGGAAACCCATGGTGTAAAAGGTAAAAAGTGTCTGGATTATATTGAAATCCTGAAGAAGTTAGTTGATGTAAAAATAACAGATACACAGCTTTCGCAAGAGTATTATGAAACTGAAACCGAAGTTACAACAACGGATAACGCAGAAATCAGACTCGATTAAACAAGAATATGTCTGATAATAATAACAGCATGTTAGGCGTGCTACCTCAATAATGTCAAATATATGGTAAAAATATTAATATATACTCAATTTAATATAACTAAGCCACAAAAATAGAACAAAAACGGAAATTATAATTACTATAAACATATTTAATGGAGAATAAAGTTTAGTTAACATTGTTTTCTGATATCCATTTTTAATAAAGTCTTCTATAACTTTTCCATAAATGTTTTCTATTTCATATACTGCTTCTGTATTCCCATTGAACTTAAAAGAAAACTTATTCATAAATTGTGAATAATAAATTAAATTATATAATATATTTAAGTTGAGAGGCGAATTATAAATAATAAAACTTTGTTTACATTCAAGGGGCTTTATTTCTATTTTTAGAGATTTTATAATAGAATGTCTAACATAGCTGAATAATATATTACCACTTATTTCACATTCAATATCCAGCAAAAACTCAAGACTTTTGTATGAATATTTTTTGATATTTTGAGGGTTTAAAAATTGTATAGAGATTCCTTCTTTAGAAAAATCAATATATTTTATAAAATTAGAAGATTTATATGCTTTTACTTTTTTATTCCATCTAACTAATACTTCGTATAATAATAAAAATAACCATAGAAAGGTTAACAGAAACAATACAAAATAAACAAATTTTAAACCAGTATCAATAGTTTGAAGGTAAACTAGCAGCCAATCCTGCAAATGCTTAAAATCGGGTTTATAAAAGGACAAAATACACAAATCTACAAACAAAAAGATAATTAGTAAGAATAAATAAGTGAAAATATTTTCATTATTATTAAAATTTGATGCATAATTCTTAATCCTCATTTCAAACTCCTTAACAAATACTTTAAACAAATTATCTTTAAGATAAATATAAATAGAAATTTTATATAAAAAGGTTTGGCGTTTTCGCCAAATCTTTTTATATATTTTTTTAACTTTCAACTTTCTTCAAAGTCGGGAATGCAATAACATCTCTTATTGTAGGTGAATTTGTAAGCAGCATTACTAATCTATCTATTCCCATTCCCATACCGCCTGTTGGGGCCAAGCCGTATTCAAGAGCATTAATATAATCTTCATCAATAGACATTGCCTCTTCATCACCGTTTGCCTTCGCTAAAGCCTGAGCTTCAAAGCGGTGGCGCTGATCAATTGGATCTGTAAGTTCTGAAAATGCATTTGCGATTTCCCAGCCATTAACCCTTGTTTCAAATCTTTCAGTCAAGCGGTCATTATCTCTGTGGACTTTAGCCAATGGAGAAATTTCTCTCGGGTAATCAATAATATGAACCGGCTGAATTAGTGTTGGTTCAACTGTTGCTTCAAAAACAGCTTCAACGATTTGCCCCCAGTTCATTTCCTCATCGACTTCTATATGCATAGATTTTGCTCTTTCATATGCTTCTTTTGCTGTAAAAAATTCGCCAAAATCAACACCTGTCATTTCTTTTATAGAACCGAGCATCGTCTTTCTATCCCAAGGTGGTGTTAAATCAATTTCATTTTCACCGTATTTAATTTTAGTAGTCCCAAGAACTTCTTGTGCAACGTAAGCTACAAGATTCTCTGTCAGTACCATCATTTCATTATAATCTACATAAGACTGGTAGAGCTCTATCATAGTAAATTCAGGGTTATGGCGTGTATCGATACCTTCATTTCTAAAGCATCTTGAAAGTTCAAAGATTTTTTCGCTTAATCCGCCTACCATCAAACGTTTTAGGTGAAGTTCAGGTGCTATTCTCAATGTTAAATCCATATCAAGAGCATTATGATGAGTAATAAACGGTCTTGCATTTGCGCCTGAAGCCTGTGTATGAAGCATAGGCGTTTCAACTTCAATAAACCCTTGATTTGTCAAATACTCTCTTACCTTTTGTATAATAAGACTTCTTTTTCTAAAAGTATCTCTTGTTTTTTCGTTAACTATTAAATCTACATATCTTTGTCTGTACTTAGTTTCTGTATCAGACATTGTATGATATGATTTGAGTTGTTCAAGCTTTTCTTCGCTGATTTGTTTATTAGGAAGAGGTAAAAGCGATTTAGAAAGCATTTTAAAAGTTTTAGCTTTTATAGATAATTCACCTCTTGGAGTTCTTCTTATGGAACCAGAGAATCCTAAAATATCTCCTATATCAACGAGTTTAAGAGTTTTAACCATTTCAGGATCCATATTATCCTTATGAGAGAAAATCTGGATTTTTCCTGTTGCATCCATAAGGTCAATAAACATTCCGGAGTTTCTTATTGCCATAACACGCCCTGCTACGGAATAATAATCTTCGGTTTCTTCTCCAGCCGGAAGCTCTTTGTATTTATCCTGGAGAAATTTTGCATCCGCATCTTTATCAAAAGAATATGGATATGGATTAATCCCTTTATCTGCAAGTTCTGCTAGTTTTTGAATCCTTGTTTGTCTTATAGTTTCTTTAGCCGAAATCGGCTCTTTTGTTTGTTGTGTCATTATATTCAATCCTCATTCTCAGACTACTCTAGAAAACATTCTAACATAAATATGTTTATTGAGAAATAAAGTAATTTTGCTCAGAACTGTTCGCAACAAATATATAAGATAGAGCAACAACTTGGTTTACAAAATTTTTCTTAGATTTTCTACCATTTTATCTGCCGTTGGAAGTCGTTTAGATATATCTCCTATAGCTAAAGTTTTTACATCATTTTCAAAACCTTCCGGAAGAATTTTGCAATTTTTCAGTGCAAATGGTATTAGTTTTTTTTCGCCCGGATTCAGAACCCGGTTTTTGGCAAAGATTATATCAAAATAGCTTGCAAGAAAAGCTGCGCATCTATGGTTAATGCTGACAAAATCACATCTTTCAACGGCTGATGCAATTTGGTCTCTGTATGAAAACATTGCATCTTTTAGATAAGTAAAATTCTTTTTTATAATATTGAGAGCAAGTTTTTCAGGATAAGGTGTATCAACACGTTTTTTTACACCCTCAAGCCAGCCATTTTTATCATACAAAACTTCTGTTTTTCTAATATTATCCACAAAGCAAGTCGTATAACCTAAAGAAGCATTACCATCTTCCCACACCCATTTAATATTACCTTCTATAAAATCCGGGTGGCGATACATAATATCAATAGGCTTTCCACCTTCCTTTAAAGTGAAGGTATCACCAGTTTCAAAATAATGATTATCAATCTCCATTTTATCAGCAAATTTTTGTGCTATTTTACGCCTTGTTTCAACCGGCGGTTCCTGTTTTCCATAAATATAAATATCATAATCGGATTTATTATCAGCTGTTTGGGCCGTTGAAGATCCTGCAAGTCCTATTGCCTCAACATCTTTAAGATTTTTATAATTATCTATCATCTCATGCAAAATTTCTAGATTTCTATTTATTTCCATCGTTTACCTTTATTTGATAAAACCTTCTACTACATAACCATACGTTGATTTTATATTATCACGCAGCATTCTTATGCCGCAATAGGAATTTGTTTTTTCTTTGAGTTTATTATAATTATCAGGGAATTTATCTAAATGTGTTTTTAGTTTTCGCATCCATTCTTCATTATTTGAACATTCATCATGTATGCTAATTTCATCTGCATATTTTTTGCTTTTGTTATATGGATCTTTAAAGGCGGCTTTGAAAATACCCAAAAAATTATCTTCATATTTTACCATATGAGAATTAACAAAAACATCGGTATCATTTGCAAGAGATTTTAATAAAGGATTTGTTTCCACTACTTTTTTTAAAGTTTTATCAACACTTTTTGCTTCTAATGATTTAAAACAACTGTCAAGATTTTCCCGACAAACATCTGTAATAGGTTTTTTAGTGTATTTAAAACCTTTAAAATCCTGACACTTAATATTGTTAACGCGCATACACACCTCCTTTTTGATTAGGGATAATAAACTCTTATAAATGATTTTATTATTTTAACATAACTATGATATAATACTAGTGGTTTAGATATGGGAGTATTATATGCCAAAAACATTAATTTTAATAGATGGACATGCGCTTGCCTACCGCCAGTTTTTTGCGCTTGAAAGAACCGGAATGAAGAATTCGGAAAACCAGCCGACCTGGGCTGTGTACGGATTTTTTAAAGCCATTTTTGATTTACTTTCAAAAATACACCCTGACTATATTGCTGTAGCTTTTGATGTCG
>CALUQF010000072.1 GCA_944322835.1 Candidatus Gastranaerophilales bacterium
ATACGAAATTGTTTTTTATTTTTAAATATGCTACTGTTTTATTATAGAGAATTGGGAGTTTTATATGAGCGCTATAGTATGGAATAGAATGAAGCATGATGTAAAAGTTAAGCTTTTAAATGAACAGCACCAAAAGCTTTTTGGGACATTAAAAGAGCTATATACGGCAATGGAAGATAAGAGTGATAAGCCGGCACTTTTGCATATTATAAATAATTTATCTTTATATGTAAAACAGCATCTGGAGACAGAAGAGGCGCTGCTTGAAAAATACAATTATCCGGGCTTAGAAGAACAAAGAGAGCAGCATAGACTTTTTGTTAGTAAAATAGATGAATTTAAAACCGAATTTGAAAATAACCGATTTATGCTGTATTTTGATATAGCAATATTTTTAAAAACCTGGATAGCAAATCATATCGAAGAAACTGATAAAAAATATGCGGATTTTTTAAACAGTCATAATGTTTTTTAAAACAAAACTACTTTAAATCCGGAGAAAACCCCCAGTGTAGTTTATTTCTTAATACGGAATAAAAGCTGTCATCGTCTAAAAATGCAAGCATCGCCTTTTTTTCAGACTTATGGATAGAAATCTCTTTAACGCATTCTGCCGTGTCCAGACCGTCAGCTGCAACAGATAAGAGTCTGTCGCTGGTTTTTACAGTAATTGTTTCATATGCAGGAACAACAAGCGGTCGAACATTTAGCGTATGCGGACAAATCGGTACAATGACAAAAGCATCTAAGTCAGGATATAATACCGGTCCGCCTGCTGATAGTCCGTATGCTGTCGAGCCGGTTGGGGTTGAGATGATAAGCCCGTCTGCTATATAATCACATACAAACTTGCCGTTTATTTCAAGATAGAATTTTGATGTTCTTGATGGAGTACACCCTTTTATAACAAAATCATTCAGTGCAAGGTATTGTTTTGAAGAAAGCATCAAACGCTCTTCTATTGAATATTTCCCGTTAATCACCGCATTAACGGCTTCCTGGATTTCACCGACTCCTGCTTGTGCCAAAAAGCCTAAACGCCCGAGGTTAATTCCCAAAACCGGTATTCCGGAATAGAATACAGCTGCTCTCAAAAGGGTTCCGTCACCGCCTATAACAAAAGTAAATTCTCCAAAATCTTCCATCTCATCTATATTAAAAGATTTGAACTCTGCCCTGGGATTTTCTGCAAGTACTTTTTCCAGCTCATTTAAAACTTCAGCATATCCGGAAATTTCTTTATTATAAATTACGTTTATTTTCATACAAGCGATTATATCATATAAAATAGTTTTGTGATATAATTTATCAGGTAAAAACACTGGTTGAGGGCAAAATTATGATAGAAATGAAAGTAATGGGTATAGCGCTTGATGTAAGGACAAATTCGCCGATAGTAGTTCTTCACGATTTGGATAACAGAAAGGCTCTGCCAATATGGATAGGCTCTGCGGAAGCCAGTGCAATTATAAGGTGTATTGAAGGACTTGTTGTTGCAAGACCGATGACGCACGATTTGATTATGAATATCATTGAAAAAACAGGTTACACATTATCCAAAATAGAAATCAATGATGTTGAAAAAGAGACATATTTTGCAACATTATTCTTAGAAAAAGACGGTGAAACTCTTGAAATTGATGCGCGCCCGTCAGATGCTATTGCTGTTGCAATGAGGGCTGAGGCGCCGATTTATGTAACGGCAAACGTACTTATGAACGGCTCTGTTTCGACTGATACAGCAAAAGATGAAGAAGAAGCACAGGAGTTCAAAGACTTTATCCAGAATATTAAGCCGTCCGATTTTGAAAAAATGATGAAGGGCAAACATCAGGAAAACGACCAGTAGTGGGGGTAAAGGACTAAAGAAGTAAAGGGGTAAAGGGGTAAAGAGAGCTGGAGTAACGGAAGTAGAGGACCAAAGAGGAATAATATGAATATAAACCAAAATTACGAAAATCTTGAACAGAGCTATTTATTTTCAACAATCGCGCACAAAGTTAACGATTTTATTTCAAAAAATCCGGATAAAAAGGTTATCAGACTTGGTATTGGTGATGTAACTCTTCCGTTGTGCAAAAAGGTTGTTGAGGCTTTACATAAAGCAGTTGATGAGATGGGGGTTCAAGCAACTTTTCGCGGTTACGGGCCTGAACAGGGGTATGATTTCTTAAGAGAAGCTGTTCAGAATTATTATAAGAGACGTAATGTTGAGCTTGACTTAGATGAAATATTTATCTCTGACGGCGCAAAAAGTGATTTAGGAAATATTTTGGATTTGTTTGCGCAGGATAATACCGTTCTTGTTCCGGATCCTGTTTATCCTGTATATGTTGATACCAATGTAATGGCAGGAAGAAAGGTTATTTTTTCAGACGCTAACGGCGAAAATGGTTTTCTGCCTATGCCGGATAACAGAGACGCTGATATTATCTACATTTGTTCTCCTAATAATCCGACAGGTGCTGTATATAATAAAGAACAGCTGCAAAAGTGGGTTGATTATGCTCTGAAACAAAAAGCCATAATCTTATTTGATGCTGCATATGAATGTTTTGTGTCTGATGAATCCCTTCCTCATAGTATCTATGAAATAGAAGGGGCAAAAGAATGCGCAATTGAATTCTGTTCGCTTTCTAAAACCGCAAGTTTTACGGGGACAAGGTGCGGATATACAATTGTCCCGAAGGCTCTTGGAAAATTAAACAAAATGTGGCTTCGCAGACAAACAACAAAATTTAACGGAGTTCCATATATTATCCAGCGCGGTGCTGAGGCTGTATTCACCGAAGAAGGCCAAAAAGAGATTAAGGAAAATATAAATTATTATAAAGAAAACGCTAAAATTATTTCTGATACCTTAACCAAATGCAACATCTGGCACGTAGGCGGAAAACACTCCCCTTATATCTGGTTAAGATGTCCTAATAATATGAAATCATGGGAATTTTTCGATTACCTTCTTGAAAATGCTCAAATTGTAGGAACCCCCGGAGCTGGTTTTGGTAAAAACGGCGAAGGATATTTCCGCTTAACCTCATTCGGCTCAAGAGAGAATACGGTTGAAGCTATGAAAAGATTTGAAAAACTTTTCAAGGCATAATTCACTCGTCCCCCTTCCTAACAAGCACAAGTGTTCAAATAAAATCCTTAGACATCAACTTTTGAGATAAATCTATTATTTATCTGTTAGTTATGGCTAAAATCTTCTATTATTTTCAAAATAGCTGTTAATTCATTATAAAAATCATTTATAGACCTGGGATCTTTTAGAGATTTGTCAAGCGTTCCTATCTCAAAGAGATTTTTCTTTGTCTTAATGGCAAACGTAATTTTGTTATCAAATAAAGAACATTTTGCCTTATTAGTATCAAAAACGGTATTGAGTTTTTGAAATTTCTCCAGAAAATCCGGCGTCAAAAACTGGTTTATGTCGGAAGTGTTATCAGTAAGGCTAACTCCTGTATATATGTTAAACTTTTCTGAAAATTTAGACTTTGGAAGCTGAACTTTCTTTATATGGTTTGCAGAAACTCTTTTCAATAAAATCGTGACTATAATAAAAATTGCTATAAGTATTGTACGGAAAATAAAATTATCTATTTCAAAAAACAACTTCATAACATAAATGAATAAAAGGCCCGCAATATATATCCAGCTATCTTTCTGAACAAAATCGCCTTTAGTAGAAATTATAATTTGAGTATCTATTATTTTATTAGAACTAAGAGAAAAAATAATTCCCTTAAACACGACTCCTCCATAATAAACAACTCCGTTATCACTGGCAACAGCTTTTTTACTCACGCTTAAACAAACTTCCGATATTTTGAAATTTACACCATTATAATTCCCGCAAAATTCATCATCAACATCTACTGCATCAAAATCCGGGAATAAACCGCTAAACCAAAGATCCTCTCGATTATGCCAATCTTCCGTTTGTATCTCATTTTTTGTCTCTAATGCCGATTGTTCCGGAGTAATATTTTTTTGATTCTTGACAGGGGGTACTTTTTTAAATTTACTAGCAATAGTTATATCACCGAAAAGTTTTATAATTTTTTCTAAACATTGTTGTTTTAGCATACAAGAAAATTTATGCCGTTCTTTAGTTATATATTTTGATACAAAAAATCCATCTAATAACATTGTTGATATAAAGAGAAGTGTGGAAAAAATAAAAAGTGTTACCCAAACCGAAGATTTGTCAAGAAATATCCAGCTGCATAAAAAACATGCAAGACTTATTGTATAAGCTATAATCACACAAGCTCTGTATTTTTTTAATCTTTTATAAGTTTCGATTCTGTAACTTTCATATTTCACAAGCAGCGGTAATATATTTTCCTGATAAAACTCGTGAAACTCTATTGTTTTCTCAATAAATGATTTTTTCATAAGCTTATTTTAGCATTGATTGATAGAGCTGACAAGTAAAATACCAACATTCTCTATTTAAATAATATCAGCTAATATTTTAATAAGGCTTACACTCATTCCCCTTTCCCTTTCCTTAGCTGATATCGATGTAAATTTATTCAAATAGGGCGTTTATAAACTCTTTTGAGTCAAAGTCTCTTAAATCTTCCATTTTTTCGCCGACTCCAACGAGTTTGACAGGAAGATTAAGCTCTTTTGCAATTGCAAGAACAATTGCACCTTTAGCTGAACCATCTAATTTTGTGAGCGCTACAGCTGTTAAGTTTACACATTCTTTGAAAACTTTTGCCTGCTGAAGCCCGTTTTGACCGGTATTTGCATCTATTACCAGAATACTTTCACGGAGCTCATCAGGCGCATTTTTATCAATTACATTTTTAATTTTGGCAAGCTCTTCCATCAAATTAAATTTATTCTGCAATCTTCCTGCCGTATCAACAAGAATAACATCATAATTTTCATTTCTTGCTTTTTGTATTGCTTCATAAACTACAGACGCAGGATCTGCCTTGTCTCGTCTTACAATATCAGCGCCGGAACGTTTTGACCAAATATCAACCTGTTCTTCCGCGGCTGCTCTAAAAGTGTCTCCGGCCGCGATTAGAACCCTTTTGCCTTCCTGCTTAAATCTGTAAGCCATCTTGCCTATAAGAGTTGTTTTTCCTGCGCCGTTAACTCCGGTTATAAAATATATGTTCAGGCTGCCTTCTTTGTAATTCATCTTGCAGGAGCCGGCTGAATCAAGTGTTTTAAGGAATTCTGTCTGTAAATATTCCTTGACTTGAGAAGGTTTAATTTTCTTTTGCCCGCGCAATTTGTCAACTAATTCGCCGGCATAACTTACACCCAAATCAGCGCTGATAAGAGTATCCTCCATATCATCAAGTACAAATTCAGAGAACTCTTCCTCTTCGCCAACGGCATCTGTAACATTCCCCACAAGTGCCTGTGCGGTTTTTGAAACTGTATTTTTTAATTTGTCAAAAAAATTAAACAATTAAATCAGCCCCCACCCTAACCCTCCCCCTATAAAGGGAGGGGATTTGTATTCTACTTTAAGCCGTTTTCCACAATTACCTTAGCCAAAATTCCATTCACAAAAGATGATGAATCCTCTGTTGAATATTTTTTTGCAAGTTCAACCGCTTCATCAACAACAACCTTAATTGGCGCATCTTTTATATAAAGCAGCTCTGTTATTGCAATCCTTAGGATATCTTTGTCAATCTTAACTAATCTTGAAATATCCCAGCCGTTTGAATACTTTTGGATTTCTGCGTCAATATCTTTATGGTGTAGTTTGAATTGTTCCGCAATTTCTACCGTATAATTTTTGACTTCCGATTGGTTCTCAAGAGTTGCAAATTCAGCTATTTCTAATGCCAAAATCGCTTTTTCTGCAACATCAATCATCGTATCAACTTTTTGAATCATCTCGTCTGTCATAGGAATTTTAACCGGTTTATTTTTTGCACCCAAAGGTCTTGAAAGATTTGATTCATGTTCTGCTTCATAAGTGTCAAGGCTGTCTTTTATGTCAATCAAAGAGCCTACCGTAAGCTTTAATTCCTCTGATGCTGAATTAGATAGAATCCTTACTGATTTAAGCATAATATCTTCAAAATCTTTTCTTGAATATTTAGTAATCTCTTTATCAAACTGTGAAAATAATATTAGTGCCAATTCTCTTGCTGCACGTCTTGCCTGCATAATTTATCTCCTATTAAGTTTTTTTATTAATAATATCATAAAACATGTTATAATAAAACTTGGAGGAAAGCTATGAAAAAACGTGCAATAATAATTGTAATAGATTCAATGGGAATAGGCGCAATGCCTGATTGCGAAGAATTTGGCGACATAAAGGAATGTAATACGTTAAAAAATGTCTGTGAATTTAATAAAGGCCTTGATGTTCCTGTTATGGAAGCAATGGGGCTTGGTAATATTCAGGATTTTAAAGGGATAAAAAGAACCGCAACTCCTATTGCACAGTATGGAACTCTGGAAGAAAAATCAAAAGGCAAAGATACAACTACAGGCCACTGGGAGATTGCAGGACTTGTTTCCAAAAAACCTTTTGCAACTTTTCCTGAAGGTTTTCCCAAAGAACTTATTGATAAGTTTGTTGAAGAAACCGGCTGCGGCGGAGTACTTGCAAATATTCCGGCAAGCGGTACTGCTATTATTGAAAAACTTAATGATGAGCATCATAAGACAAAATATCCGATTGTCTACACCTCTGCTGATAGCGTGTTCCAAATCGCGCTTGATACGGATATGATACCACTGGAGACTCTGTACAAGTGGTGTGAAATAGCACGCAGAATTCTTGATGAAGGGAATTATAATGTTGCAAGAGTAATAGCACGCCCTTATAAAGTTATTGACGGCAAGCCGACAAGAATTTCTAAAGACAGAAGAGATTATTCAATGAAACCTCCAAGGGAAACGGTTTTAGACAGGGTTAAAAATGCGGGCGCAAAAGTTATTGGTATAGGAAAAATTGAGGATATTTTCTCAAAAGCCGGAATAACTCACGCTATCCATACAGGTTCTAATAAAGAGGGGCTCGAATTAACAATAAAAGCAATTGACGGTTCGCTTGATTTAGATAAGATTAAATATCCTGATGTAAATATTACGGATAATGAGCGCGAAATAATTTTTACAAACCTTGTAGACACTGATATGCTTTACGGCCACAGAAATAATGCAGAAGGTTACGGTAAGGCTATAGAAGAGGTTGATGATTATTTAGAAAAAATCCTGCCTCTGATTGGAGAAAATGATTTATTGATAATTACAGCGGACCACGGCTGTGACCCTACAGTACCGGGAACGGATCATACAAGAGAAAAAGTTCCGGTTCTATATTATTCCAAAAACATTGAACCAATGGATTTAGGCATAACTAAAGGCTTTGATTCTATTGCTGATAGAATATCCGGTTGGTTATTTTAAATTTTTGGATTTAAGTGTATAATAAAAAATGTCCGGAATTTCGGACTGGAAATAAAAAGGAGAAGAAAAATGAACGTAACTATTGAAAATTCTTGTATCGGATGCGGCGCTTGCGAATCAATCTGCGACGCAGTTTTTCATGTAGAAGATAGAGCAGAAGTTAATTCTGCAAATATTGCAGGCAACGAAGAATGTGTAAAAGAAGCAGCCGGTGCTTGCCCTGTTTCAGCAATCGTTGTTGAGTAATTTATTACAAAATATTAATTACCCAAAAGAAGCTCTAATCATTTGGAGCTTCTTTTGGTGTATAATAAACCCATGTTTAAGAGAGTATTCTGTGTTTTCGTATGCTGGATATTATTTGGGGCAAATTCAGTATTTGCAATAGAGCATGACGATGATTTATTCAAACCTGTTGAAATCAAAGAGGGTATGAGTATAACCGTTTTGGACTGTGTTGCAAATGCGTTTAAAAACAGTCCGAAGATTAAGAGACAGAAATACAATCTCGATATTGCAAAGAGTAATGTAGGAATCGCAAGGGCACAGTACTTCCCTGTAATAGGAGCAGGCGCTGGCTTTTATAACGAAAATAATTCCGATAATATTTATTACAATAATCACTACAGAGAACTTCCGAATGTCGGAGTTACTATAAACAAAATGGTCTGGGATTTTGGAAAAACCACTGCTTATATAAAAATGGAAGAGTTTTATAAGCTGGGGACAGAATATGAGTTTATGGACAGCCTATGTTCGACTCTGTTTGATGTTAAGGCAAAGTATTATAATCTATTAAGGGCAAAAGCTCTCGTTCAGGTTGCGGAAAATAATGTTGAGATTAACGAAAATTTTGTAAAACTTGCAAAAAAAACACCTGATTTAAAAACCGCGGAATTGCAGCTAAGTGAGGCTAAAATTAACCTTATTCAGGCCAAAAATAATTATATGAATTCAAAAGTGGATTTGAAAAATTCCATGTATCTGGATAATCCTCCTGATTTTGAGGTGCAAAATACAAGGACTTTTAATTTTAACAATTATTATGCATATAATTCAGGCCTTGAACCTGAAGCTTTTAAGGGGTATCAATTCAGTTTCCCGCGTGATAAGGCTGTTCAGATGGCTTATGACAATAGTCCTGATTTACAGGTGCTGATTTCTTCAAAAAAAGCAATGGAACAATCACTTCTCTATATTAAAAGAACATATTTTCCGGAGCTTTCTGCAAATGCAGGCTATGGTTTTCTAAATTCAAACCAGACTTCAAATAACAGTTTTCAGGTTGGGGTAAATCTTAATTCCAGCGTTAATCTTATGGATTTAAAACATTCTATAAAAGGGGCTGATGCGCAGGTTAAACTTGCTGATAATGAGATAGCACTGTTTAAAAAGGATTTGTATTATGAGGTAAATCGTGCTTTTAATAATTTTGACAAGGCAGAACGTGAAATTCCCGTAGCGCAGGTTTCTGCAAAACAGGCACTTGAAACATTGAAACTTGTTGAGGGGAAGTATAAATCAAATGAGCTTAATTATATTGCTCTTCAAGATGCAAGAAAAGATTATATACATTCAGTGCAGGAATATATTGAAAGTCTTTATAACTATAATATGGCACTTATTCAGGTAGAGATGGCAATGCACTATCATATAGTAGATATTCACCACAAAACAGAACATGCAATGTGCTATCATTCGGAGGAAATTATCAATCACTTGAATGAAGTTCTCGGCTGTGATGAGAAAGAAGTAAAAAAAGAGAAAAAGAAAAAAATAATGCGAGACGCACTATAAAATATATATGTTTTGTAAAAATTATAGAGAGTTCACTTCCTTTTCTTATATTTGATTTCAGGGAGGGGGTTATATTATATCCAGACATCATATAATATTATCAGATACCGATATGTGTTAGTACTTAGTGTTTGTTTTGATTACCGAGGGGATTGATAAATGCCATTAAATATAAAAATTGTATAATTTATTTGTTGAAATTGATAAAGTTATTGATGCGGTAAATCTTTGATTTACCGCATCCTATTACTATTTATAATAAAGGTGTACAATAAAATGCACACCTTTATTAATATATTTATGCATATTTTTCTTTGTTTTTCTTATCAGCAAGCTCAATACATTTGGCTTCATATTCTTTTAGAATATCATCTATAATATAACGTTCACTTCCAT
>CALUQF010000073.1 GCA_944322835.1 Candidatus Gastranaerophilales bacterium
TATAATACCCTCTTGTTTATTTAGAAAAAGAGAATACGCATGGTGGAACAGTATTCAGATATTGATTTTGAAGCACTTTTAAAAAAGTATGATTACAATTTTAAACGGGGCGACATTGTTAAAGGTATTGTATGTACTTATGAGTCTGACGGAGCAATTGTTGATATTGGCTCAAAAAGTACGGCTTTCGTGCCGGCTTATGAAATCTCTTCTGATAAAAAAGCAAAAGTGGAAGATGTTTTAGAACTCAATAAAGAGTATGAATTCTTAATAACACAGGATTCAGACGAAAATGGAAAGTTTATGCTCTCTTATAAAAAAGTTCATCTTGCTCATACCTGGGCAGAACTTGAAAAAGTCAAAGAGGCTGACGAAACTATTTCTGTATCTGTGGCACAAATCGTCAGAGGCGGTGTTGTGGTTGATATCTCTGGTGTACAAGGATTTATTCCGCAAGGGCAGCTCTTAGCAAGGGAAACTATATGTAACCCGGGCGATAAGCTTGATGTTAAAATTTTAACTATAGATAAATCGCAGAACAATCTTATTCTTTCTAATAAAAAGGTATTTGAAACTAACATTGCAGAAACCAGAAAAAGTGTTTTTGAACAGGTTGAAGTCGGTCAGATTGTTAAAGGTGAAGTTGTCAGAATCACTGACTTTGGTGCATTTGTTAATGTAGGTGGGGTTGATTGTCTGCTTCCTCTATCTCAAATTTCTTGGAAATGGGTTGAGCACCCGACGGATTTATTAAAGGTTGGACAGGAAATTAATGTTGAAATTATTGATGTTGATTACGATAAACAAAGAATCAGTTTGAGTTTGAAAAACACTGAGCCTGATCCGTGGATTAAAGCTGAAGAAGAGTTGAAAGAGGGTGATATTAAAGAAGGGATTATTACACGTATAAAACCTTTTGGTGCATTTGTTGAAGTCATGCCTGGTGTAGAAGCTCTTCTTCCGCAGTCAGCGCTTGCAGAATATCAAAACACAAAGAAATGTATTTTAAATGCGGGGGATAAAATCGATACTAAGATTATTAAATTCCACCCGAAGGATAAACGCATTTCTTTAGGTCTTCCTACTGACGAGAAAACTGAAGCTGCTGCAGAATAGCTTCTACCGCTTCTGGAGCAAGACCTACAATATTTTCAAAGCTTCCCTCAAATTTGTCAAGATAATTTGGGGGAAGCTCTTGTATACCGTAGCTTCCAGCTTTATCAAGAGGGTTAAAGCTATCAATATAATAATGTATCATATCGTCAGTCCATTGGGTAAATCTTACGTAGCTTGTGGTTGAAAGTAATGCTGCACGGTTAGTTTTGGTATTTATTCCGCAAGATGCCGTTACAACGGAGTGCGTGTTTCCGGAAAGAGATTTAAGCATCTTAAATGCTTCTTCTTTTGAATGGGGTTTACCAAGAATTCTGTTTTGGAAGACAACCACCGTATCAGCCGCAAACACGAGTGAATCTTTATCAGCACGCCTTACCACATCAAGACATTTTTGCGTTGCTAAATCCTCTATCTTTTCGTACGAAAAAATGTTATCCGGAAGCTTTTCATCATAGTTTGAAGGTATAACCTCAAACTTAAGTCCCATATCTTCCAGTATTTTTTTTCTCCTTGGAGAATTTGATGCAAGAATAAGTTTTACCATCTAAAATACTCCGTTAAGCGGTTCTAAGAAGATTTTTTGAACTTTGTCCGCAGTCTCTAATAACTTTTTAGATGCTTGTTTTGTAAAACCGTCGATATTTATAAATTTCTTTACTATTATTGTATTATTATCAAAATTCTCTTTTGCTGTTGTCAAAAGTGTATGGGCCTCTGATAATGTACTTTTCCAACCCTTATAAAACGGCTTTTTATGCTTTATTATCTCTCCGGTTTTGTTATCAAAAGTAAGTTTCACTTTCCCAAATTCAAGCGTTGATTCGCCAAACATTTCATTAGAAGGCGCTAAAAGCCAGCGTTTGTCAGAGAAATAGCCTTTGTCATTAATACTAAGACCGGCAAGTACCTTTGATGAAAACTCACCTCCGTTTTCTTTGTAGGTACTTTTTGAGTTCATTTTATTAAGAATATGGTGCATATCCGCAAAGCCGGATTTGTTTAGAAAATGTCTTTTTGCTTGAAATGATTGGGCTTGAACTGCTTGTATCTGCATATAGCGCTCCTTTTAAACCGAAAATATATTAAAATTTGACATATTCCCCAATGTTGTGTATAATACAACATGGAATTGAGAATATATTAATATTTTACTCTGGAAGGGATTGGTATGCAAGATATGGAACAACGTTTTGAAGGAGTTTTTTCTGAAGACTATCAGAAAGAGGCTGAAAATGAAACTGCAGCGGATAACAAGAGCGACAGTATTGACAAGCGCAAAGAACTTGAAGATTTGATTACAGTCAACTCTTGCTTGATTGATGTGTTAAAAGATGCATGTGAGTTTAATATGGAGCTTGAATACGTTTCACTTATTCATTCAGCGCTCTCTGTGATTTCAGAAAAACAGCTGGAATCTCTAAAGCTTGTAAGTGAACTGCATTAATAACCGTTTAGGATAAATTCTCTGTTTCTGAATTTAGCACCCAGTGATTTAGCAATTTCTTCGCACTTTTTCTCATCAATATTATGAATTTTATCAAAACCGGTTACGATGCTTGCAGTAACTTCAATACCGGCATCAGCACAGGCCTTGATGAATTTTTTCACTTCTTCATATGCGTTTGGTATTTTAGGTTGAGACACTGAATTATACTCATCAGCATTTGAGGCATTGAGGCTAACAGAAACCGCATCTATTAAACCTTTAAACTCTTTTGCTACGTTAGTTTTATAAATAGCATTAGCATGTCCGTTTGTATTTACACGTATTTTAACCTCGGCGTGGTTTGCACGCAAATATTTACAAAATGCTTTCATCATCTCACGCCTTAAAAACGGCTCTCCATAGCCACAAAATACAACCTCTTTTGGGGTGGGAGAGTATGATTCAAATTGGGTGATTATATCTTCTAGCTTATAATTATCATCATGCCACATCTCAGCTCCGCAAACGTCATCTTTTTGCTCTCTCAGACAAAAAACACAAGAGTTTGTGCAAGAGTTTGTCAGGTTTACATAAACCGTTTCCGGAGACTTTTCATTATTAATTGTATAAACAAGAGTATAATCCATTTTCATACCTCCAATTATATGATATTACAAAAATATTGATATTGACACTTTGCATAAGCTCTAGTTTATAAAAACAGTCTATAATAAATTTTAGAAGTTAAAATTTTTAACTCAACTATCTGTAAAAAATCAAGATAATCTGTTGGACATAAGTCCGACAATAACTGTCATTCTTATATATGTTACGCCTGGCATACAACTTAACTTTCCTCTTGGGAGTAAGTCCAAGACAGGGTTGAATTTCTTAGTGAATGTTAATGAACTTAGAAATTTGAGTGAGGGCTGATTGGGTGATTTATAAGTTTAGAAGTTAAGTAAGAGTCATAGGGTAAGTTTCAACTTACCTTAATCTGCGATATATGTTAATTTAAAAAGGCAATAGTTCTCCAAAAACAAAGTTGAGGCTATAATTCAAAATTATTATAAGAAACATCAATTTCTTCTTGTGAAATTCCTATATAACGCAGAGTTACGGCAGGATTAGAATGGTTGAGTATCCGCTGCAATAAAACAACATCATTATATTGCTTGTAGTAAAAATATCCAAAAGTTTTTCGCATTGTATGAGTCCCAACACGAGTCTGAACTCCTACTTCATGACAAGCTTCATTTATAAATCTATACACCTGTGAACGATGCAGACGCTTGTTTTTTTTTCCAATAAATAATGGTTCATCCGGCTCTTTATCTTCCAAATATGCATCTAAAAGTCCGCGAATTTTTGTATTTAGAGGAAATTTTTTATACTTACCGGTTTTCTGTTCCTTAATTTCTACATGGGTTTTATTTAAAACATCAGATACATTGAGCGCAAGAATATCCGAAATCCTTAAACCGGTATTTACACCAAATACAAAAATAAGCTGATTTCTTTTACTCCTTTTGCCCAAATATTCTTCCACAGCTTTTATTAATTCTTTATTTCTCAGGGGCTCTACAAAATTCATGTTTTCTCCTTTCATAACCATATTAGCCAAGTGGCTAATATGAAGTTAAAAACATGAACTTATAAAATTTTAACCTGTTTTCTCTTCTTTTTGCCCTTCATTCAGGAAGAATACAAACGGAATAATTATTACAGCCGCAACCGCAAAATATCTGAAAGTTTCTACATATCCCCATAGAGTTGCCTGCTGTCTAAGAATACTATGAATTTGAGCTTGTGCCATATGAGTAGCAGTGCCCCAATCAACTGTAGTCATAAAAGAAGATGCCATTGCCTGCACTCTTTCGGAATAAACCTGGTTTGTATCAGTTAAAAATTTTGTTAACATATGTTGATGTGCTTGAGAAAACCTTGTAATCATAGTCGTAGCAATAGAAGTTCCAATTGCTGCACCAGTATTTTTAAGAAGATTTTGAACCCCAGCCGCATTAGTTTGTGCTTCATTAGGAAGAGTCGCACAGGAAATGTTTGATAATGGAACCATTGCCATAATCATTCCGAGCCCGAATGTGAAGTTAGGAAGTGCTATATTTGCAAGAGAAATAGATGTATTAATCTCTCCAAACAACAAACCTGCTATTGTAAGAATTACAAGTCCTATAATTGTCATCTTTTTTATACCAATTTTTGCAACAAATATCCCGCACAAAACAGACGCTATCAAACAACCAGCTCCTCGCGGAACCATAGAAAGACCGCTTAAAAATGCTGTATAGCCTAGCAGCGATTGAAGCATGGATGGTAAAATTGATGCAGAGGCCATCATTACACCCATTAAAATAATTTGTCCCATTGTTCCAATTAGAAAATTATGATTTCTTAATATTGCTAAATCAATAAGTCCGGTATTTGTTTTACTTTTCTTTATCTGAATACAGACAAAAATAAAGAATGAAATTGTAGATACAGTAAACAATTTACAAATCCAGGCAGCTCCAAACCAGTCAGCATCATTACCTTTATCAAGCACTATCTGCAATGTCAAAAGCCACAATAAAAGAAAGAAGAAACCGGAATAATCCATAGTCACATGTTCTTGTTTTCTGGAATACGGCGGCTCCTCTACGTACAATTTTGCAAGATAGAGTGCAATTATACCGAAAGGAATATTTATGAAATATATAAACGGCCAGGACCAGTTTTCGGTAATCCAGCCTCCTAATGCCGGTCCCATAATTGGTGCCATAATTACACCTAAACCAAATATAGCCATTGCTGCCGGAAGTTTTTCTTTAGGAAATATTTCAAAAATCATTGCTTGAACAACCGGCAAAATACCTCCGCCCCCTGCGCCTTGAAGTACTCTCGAAAACAGCATCATTGTCATTGAATTAGACATTCCGCACAAAAGTGAGGCAAAAGTAAAAATCACAATACTTAACATAAAGTACTGTTTTCTGCCCATAAGCTTACTAAAAAAATCAACAGTAGGAATAACAATACCGCTTGCAACAAGATAACTTGTTATAATCCAGGTTGATTCATTATGACTTACAGAAAATGTGCCTGCCATATAAGGAAGTGCTACGTTTGAAATCGTCTCGTCCAGAGCAAACATAAATATTGAAAGCATTAGTGGAATCATTGTAACCCAAGGATTAAGCTTGAATTTCCACTCTGTTTGTACTGCCGCAGTATCTGTCATGTTAACTTCCTCTTTGTGTAGAAATTTCTACACGTAAATTTAACCACACATATAGAAAAAAAACAAGTACTTTTTAGTCGAATTTTATATTATAACGGCTGATTGCATCTTCTCTCAATGTTTTAAGGAAGCTTATGGTTTCATCTATTTTGGATTTTGGGATTATGCTTGTACGTTTCATGTATAGTTCTATTTCTTCCGATATATTTCGATAAATTTCAAGTCCAAGCGGCGTAATCTCAAGTTTCATAATTATTTTTGAGCCCCTTTGGGAAGGAGTTCTTGTGATATAATTTTTCGCCTCAAGTGATTTAAGAAATTTGCCGGTATGCGCTCTTCCTTTTAATATCATTTTAGCCAAATCCATCTGAATTACATTAGGATTCATATAAATACAATCAAGAATTACATATTCGTCAGGTGTAAGAGGAAAGTTTTTCTGTTTAAAGCAGCATGCCATTGCCTCATGCAAAACACGCGATGTTAGTGCAAGCTCATATAACAAGCTTTCAGTAAAATGCTCAGCCAAATTACAACTCCTTATATAAAGATTGTAAATTAAGCATTAAAATTTTGCAAACAAAAAAGCTTGCCTTTAAAGGCAAGCTTTGATATCCTCTAATATTAAATCCGGAGTCAGATGATACTTTTGATATAGAGTTTCAAGAGGGATTCTATCCGTAAACTCTTTTTTAGCTCCAAAATTTAATACTTTCATATCTGAAGAGCCGTAATAACGGGAGATTTTTTCACCAAATCCGCCGTCTAAAACACCGTCTTCTAAAGTAATTACAATATCATGATTTCCTTTAAGCGATTCAAGCATTTCTTCATCAACTCCTGTAATAAATCTTGGATTGATTAAAGTTGCATCAATACCCATTTTTTCTTTTAAAGCAGTTTTAACTAGTTCTCCTAAACCAAAGAATGTTCCCAGGGCTATAATTGCAACTTTAGAGCCGGCCTCTTCAATTTTGTATTTATTAAGCATTGAATAATCAGTATTATCTTCCTCTCCTCTCGATTTAGCTTCTCCGAACGGAACTCTTATTGCTACAGGATATTTATCCTGCTCTACTGACCAATCCAGCATTCTTAAATATTCTTCTCTGCAGGTCGGTGCAAGATACACCATATTCGGAATATTACTTATTAATGGAATATCAAAGCTTGTAAGGTGCGTAGCGTCAGCACCTGAGATTCCGCCCCAGAATATTAAAAGGGTTGCAGGATTGCTGTTTAAAGCTAAGTCTTGAGAGAGCTGGTCGTAAGTTCTTTGAACAAAAGAACTCATCATGGCTAATACGGGTTTCCCTCCATTCTTAGCGATACCTGATGCAAAAGCTACAGCATGCTCTTCTGCAATACCAACGTCTGTGTAATGAATTCCGGCTTTTTGTCTGAATTCGGGAGTAAAACCGCTTACACCGGGTGTTGCAGGAGAAATAGCAATAATAGGAGAGCCTTGTTCTGCTTTTTTTAGGATATAAGAAGTTGTAAGAGAGGCATAATCCTCGCCACCCTTAGCTGGAGTATAATCCGGATTCAACTCACCTGGCAATATCCAGTGGTAATGTTCTTTATTGTGTTCAGCAGCATCAAGCCCTTTACCTTTAATGGTATGCATATGTACAAGTACAGGACGGTTCAAATCTTTAACTTCATTAAAAACTGAAATCAACTTTTCAATGTCATGTCCTTCATCTATATAATAGTAATCAAAGCCCAATGATTTAAAGAAATTACATTCCGTCTGTCCTTTGGTATCTCTTAATAGTTTCAGATTTTGATAAAGCCCGCCGTGATTTTCCGCAATAGACATGTCGTTATCATTAACAATAATTATAATATTGCTTCCCAAAACCGCCGCATTATTTAAGCCTTCATAAGCTTCTCCGCCGCTTAGTGAGCCATCACCGATTATTGCAACAACATTTTCTTTCCCGCCGTTTAAGTCTCTGGCTTTTGCAAGCCCGCAGGCCAAACTTACGGAAGTTGCGGTATGCCCAACCTTAAACCAGTCATGCGCACTTTCTTCCGGTGCTGTATAACCTGTATAAGTTTGGTATTTTTCAGGGTCAGTAAATCCTTCTTTTCTTCCGGTTAAAAACTTATGCGGATAACATTGATGCGACACATCAAAAACAATCTTATCAACAGGCGAATTAAATACATAATGAAGCGCAATTGTCGCTTCAACCATACCTAAATTCGGGCCCAGATGTCCGCCGGTTGTATTAACCTTTTTCATTATATAATGCCTGATTTCATCAGCAAGTTTATTCATCTCAGAAATACTTAACTTTTTAACATCTTCCGGCGAATTTACTTTGTCCAATACATTAAGAGTTTGTTCCATGTCTGCTCCTTTCTTATAACTAATAATAATTATACTACAACCTTAGAGCAGCTATCAGTCAATAGAACACTTTGTTTATTGCTATATAACTTTTTTGATACCATCAGCGCCAAATTTGTTATAACTAATTAATTCACCTTTTCGGTTATATTTATATTCTATATAATATAGCACAGTATTATCGATGCTGAAGCGGGTTTCTTTTGAAAGATTATTGTTTTTGTCATATTCATATAAATTATAGTAATTTATGCCGCCTTGTGAATTATAATATATACACATCCTTTTTCTGTTATATTTGTCATATTTGTACTCTGTAAAAGAACGTACATTCCCGTTTTCATTCCGGTTTACTTCAAGAATCTTTTTATTATTTTTATTGAATTCATATTCTTTGTAATATTTTATATTTTCAAGCGAGGTATTATATCTTATTTCTTTCTTAACAATATCTACAGGCTTTAATTTTCTTTCAGTTTTCATAAAAAACGAATACAAATTAAATCTTATAATATCTTCCCGCCGTTTATTAAAAAGTTGTATTTCTTTTAAATTTTTTCTCATAAAACGTACTCCTTATGCCGTTTATATATATAAAGTATATAAAATGTAAGAAATTGCCTTTTCGAGAAGGTTATGTTAAGAAATTGTAACATTTGAATTTTTATAAATTGTTTCGACTTTTATTTACAAATTTAATAAGTAATTTTTTCTCCCCAGGAAGTGAATGTAATTTTAATTTGTTTTAGTTTAGATTAAACGGAAAGGAGAAAAAATATGTTCTATAATATTTTAAAAGCAAAAGATATTGTTAACTTAGATGGCGGGAAATTTGAACATAAGATTTTGTTGGAAAATGAAGACAGCTGCCTTTCGGTAATTGCTCTTAAGAAAGAAGAAATTATTGATACACATACCTCAAATGCTGATGCTGCTGTATTTGTTCTGGATGGAGAGATCGAAATCCACTTTGAAGCAGAAAAATTTAAAATTGACAAAGGTGAAATTCTTATGTTTAAAAAAGATGCTGAACATAAAGTTTTTGCTCTAAAGGATAGTAAATTCTTACTGATAAAAATATAACTAGCAGAGCGCGATAAATTTATCGCGCTTTTGAATTTTAACACGGTGTATATCATTTGGTTTGTAGTATGAATAATTTAAAGAGGACAATATATAAAAATTCTCGAGATTAGTGGGATTAGTTATAAATTATAAATATAAAAGTTTTATGTAGATATATGTTATATCAAATTAAATGTCATAATAGCAGATTTTATTACATATCC
>CALUQF010000074.1 GCA_944322835.1 Candidatus Gastranaerophilales bacterium
AGAAGCTGCTAAAAAAAAAGAAAAAAATATATAATAAAAAAATTCAAAAAATAACTAAAAAAAAAAATAATAAAAATAAAAAAAATTATGAAACATTTTTATCCAACAATAATATCTTTTATAAAGATGTGAAGCTCAATTTTAATATCAATGGCTTCGATTTAGTCATTTTCCGCCCAGATCCTCCTGTAGATATTGACTATATAAATGCAACATATATATTTGATTTTGTAACCGGCCCGGAAATCATTAATTCGCCGCGTTCTATACGTGATTTTAACGAAAAATTACACAGTGTGCTTTTTAAAGAATTGATGTCAGATAATATTGTAACCTCCTCTCTTAATGATATAGAAAGATTTCTTGCTGAGCATAAAAAAATTGTACTTAAACCTTTGAACAGATGTTTTGGCTCAGGTGTAATGTATTTATATGAAGGTGATCCTAATACAAGAACAATTATTAATACCCTGACAAATAATGAATCGACTCTTGTCATGGTGCAGGAATATATTTCCGGAGTATCCGGCGGGGATAAGAGGGTACTTACCTTGGGAGATCGTGTTTTAAAGTATTGTGTAAAAAAACTTCCTGGCAAGGATGATTTTAAGTTCAATACACATAATGATAATTTTATTGCAGGTGCAAAACTGACAGCAGAAGAAACCGCTAATTTCACAAAAGTTGCTAAAAAGCTTTGTGCGAAGGGTATTCCTATGGCCGGGCTCGATGTTATTGATGGCAAAATTATTGAGATTAATGTTACAAGTCCCTGTTATTTTATAAAAGAAATTAACAATTTGTACAGTATATGCCTTGAAAAAGAAATTTGTGACTTTTTGTTGACAGAAGCCTTGTTATCCTTATAAAGATATTGTATAATTCAATTATATGGTGTATATCAAGTTTTACTGCTTGATTGTATAATAACAATGTTAGTTTAATAAGAAGGATTAATATGAAAAAGTATATTTTAGTATTGTTAACAGCTTTAATATGTGCTTCTACTATCAATTATGCAAGCGCAAAAACAACCTCTAATACATCTTTGGCCTCAGCTATAAAAATGTACAAAGCAGGCAACTATTCACAATGTTATGTAGTTCTAAATAATATTGTTAAAAAGGACCCTTCTAATGCAGTTGCTTATTATTATCTTGCAATGACAGCTTCTCAGATAGGTAAGAAAGATGAGGCTATAACAAATTACGAGAAAGTCATAACATTATCGCCTAATAGCCAGGTTGGCTTGTATGCCGCTAAGGGGAAATTATGCATAGAATCTCCTGATAAATGTCATGAGGAAACAGCGACTTCTGATTTAGATGAATTTATAAAAAGACGTTTTGGCTCCGGTTTTACGGAAGAAGTCAGAGGTGATTTTGAAAAACAAAAAATTGAAAATTTGATGCGTGAAATGAATCGAAAAAATGATATTCCAGCAGAGCGTTTTCAGGAATATAAGGACTTTTCTGGTGCCGTTCCCAGCAATGATGAGATTGTATCAGCCTTAAGAGTATTGCAGAGAGCAGGTTTTGGCGAACTTGTCGGAGCTAATAACGGAATAAATGAAATGGCATTATTCATGGGTGGGCACAATAGTTCGAATTCAGTCTTAAATATGCTAAACGGTAATAATAGTTCAACTTTGAATCCGCAGGTTATACAATCTTTGTTAACCAATCAGATGACAGCAGGTTTTTAAGAAAGTTAAAGAATGAAATTAAATACATTAAGATTCGGTGAAATAGAAATAGAAGAAAATCGTATTTTTGACTTTGTTCTTCCTATTATTGGGTTTGATAAATTAAGAAAGTTTGTAATTCTGGAACCTAGTAAAGATGCGTTATTTAAGTGGCTTCAATCAGCGGAAGATCCAGCTTTAGCGTTCCCTATAATATCTGTTGCAACTTTAGATTTCGACTATACGGTTGATTTGCCTGACAGTACAGTAGAAGAGTTAGGGATAAAAAGTGCTGAAAGTGTTTTAGTCATGAATATCACATCTATCCCGCAGGATAATCCCAAAGGTACTACGATAAATCTTTTGGCTCCATTAATATTTAATGTAGAGAACAACAAAGCAGGACAGATAGTCTTGTCAGGATCGGGTTATGATATAAGCTTCCCTATGTTTAAAGAATTAAAGTAATTGTTTTAAGGAATAAAATGCTCGTAATAACTAGAAAAAACGGTCAAAAAATTATGATAAATGACAATATTGAAATAACTATTGTCGAAGCAAGGAATGGTGTTTGTAAAGTTGCAATACAAGCAGATAAAGATGTGAAGATTTATAGAGAAGAAATTTATCTGCAAATTAAACTGGCAAACTTGATTGGGAAAAATACAGAAACCTCTTCAGTAGATTCTGTTTCTAATTTAATAAAAGGCGGAACCGTTTTAAATGATAAGATTGAGACTACAGCTAAAGATAGTGAAGAAGAAATTCTTGTAGAAGAAAATAAATCTAAAAAGAATTCTATTAGAATTAACAAAAAGAATGGTTAGTGCAAATAAGCAAAAGTTTTTCTTTTTTTATTCAAACAACAAGGATGTTATAATAAGGCCAAATTCTATTGAACATGCATACCTTGCAGTTTTGAATGAAGATTTAATATCTGCAAATAAGATTTTCTTTTCGATAGATTCTCCGAGAGCAAAGTGGGGCAGAGTATTAGTTTCAGTTCTAAAAGGATATATTGAAAATTATCCGAGTTATTTTCAGATTAGAAATTTTCTGGAGATTGATTTAGATTTTCTTTTAAAGAATGAAAAATTAGATTATGTGGAGCAGCTTTTAGGGGCTTTAGAGTTTTTTTCAGGAATAAATCAGGAAACATATAAATTTACTGCAAGAGTTATGTATGAGAACAATCTTTTGTCTGCAGCATATAATTATATGCAAAAATCAAAAGAAACATATTATAATGATGCAGAATTACATTTCATGCTTGCGAGATATTTTATAAGAGTGCATGATTATGAACTTGCGTATTTTTATATAAATGAGTGCTTAAATTTTATACCAGATTATTATCCAGCGATATTGATGAAACAAAAAATTGATGAATTAGGAATTTGTTAGTATAATTTTCTTATGGATAGTGACAAGTTTATAAATGATAGTTCAGAGACATATTTCTTTAATAACAGGCAAGACAATTTCTTTTTACAGCCTGAGAATATTACAATGCACTCAAAAAGTTCGGTAAGACATTTAAATGATTATGATAATAATATTCTGCAAAAAGAGGCTTATAAAGATGTACAAAATGAAGTTTTTAAGCTTGAATATAAAATTGCTAAAACGGAAGAAGAACTGAAAATTCTGCAGGGTCAGATTCAGACTGCTAAAGATATCCATGATTTTGAATTAACAGAATCTCTTTCTAACAGATATAAACAGCTGCAATATGAATTATCAGAACTTATAGATCTTTATAATGAGACGAGTCTTTCTGCCAAAATCACCGGTGAAATTACCGGAATATTTTCTCCGGGTGTCAAAACTCATTTTAAATGGCTTAAGAATATTTGGGAGAATTTTGAGGCAATGCTCATTCCAAGATTACCTAAAAAGATTTCTTCTTCAATTGAATTAAAAAAATCTCTGGAGAAGCTTGAAAATATAAATAAAAGCGTGGACGAATTGATGACTCTTCAAACACCTTATGGAGAGGCTATAGATAAATATGTTCAACTTTCCAAATATATTACCAAGGCAAACTCAATCCACGCAAAGATTTCTAAAAATTTGAAATAATGCAGATTTTATGCTACACTTCCTTTGTTATGAAAAGAAAACCCGTGGTAGCTGTCGTAGGACGCCCGAATGTAGGCAAATCAACTTTTGTAAACCGTCTTGTAGGAAGGCGGCAGTCGATTGTGGATGACTTGCCGGGGGTAACGAGAGATAGAATTTATTTTGATGTGGAGTGGCAAAATAAGCCTTTTACAGTTATTGATACGGGCGGTATTGTTCCTGGTGATGAAGATGAGATAATGCTTTCCATATATGATCAGGCTAAGATTGCTTGTGAGGAGGCGGATAAGATTATATTTATTGTTGACGGAACCGAAGGTGTTACGCCTGTTGACAGTGATATTGCAAATATTTTAAGACAATCTGATAAAACTGTTTATCTTGCTGTAAATAAGGTTGATTCTTATAATCAAATTACAATGATTAGTGATTTTTATTCTCTTGCAATAGGTGAACCGATAGCGATTTCGGCCCTTCACGGCTCCGGAGGCGTCGGGGATTTATTAGAAGAGATTACTAAAGATTTTGTTGATGAAGATAATAGTGAAGAAGATAAAACCATTAAAATTGCAATAGTTGGGAGACCAAATGCCGGCAAGTCTTCTATTGTTAATGCTCTTCTTGGAGAAAAAAGGGTTATTGTTTCTGATATATCAGGTACAACAAGAGACAGTATTGATTCACGCCTCAAGTATAACGATAATGAATTCATCATAATTGATACAGCCGGTATAAGAAAAAAGGCCAAAGTAGATTACGGAGTTGAGAAATTCGCCGTTGATAGGGCAATACGCTCAATTAGAGAATGTGATGTCGCAGTTATGGTTATTGATGCAACAGAGGCTGTAAACGGAATTTCCGATCAGGATAAAAAAATCGCTTCAATAATTACAGAAGCTGGAAAGGGAATGGTAATTGCGATTAATAAATGGGATTTGGTTGAGGATAAAAAATCAAATACTATTAATAAATTCGAGCAGAAGATAGCTCATGAGATTCCGTTTTTAGACTATGTACCTAAGATTTTTATAAGTGCGGTTACTCACCAGCGTTTAAACCAGATATTTACGAAAGTGCTTGAAGTCCAGCAGGAACGTTCAAAACGTGTATCGACGGGCCTTTTAAATAAAGTTATAAATGAAGCTTATGCGCTTAACCCGCCTCAGACAATAAGAAATAAGCGCTTGAAGATTATGTATTCGACACAAGCTTCAATTGAGCCTCCAACATTTGTGCTTTTTGTAAACAGTGAAGACTTAATGAAAGATCATTACAAACGTTATATGGAAAATAAGCTTCGTGAAGCATTTGGATTTATGGGAACACCTGTAAGGATTTCTGTAAGAGCTCGTTCAGAGAAGAAAAAATAATATTATTTTATAATAACGATATCTCCCCGCTTGACTTCGCCGGCTAATTCTTTGATAACTTCATTATCCATTCTCATACACCCGAGCGAGGCATATTTCCCAATAGAGTTTGGCTGGTTTGTTCCGTGTATAAACTCTCCGGTCTGGCTTTGTATTCCTGTTAATTTATCAATTTTATTAAGGCATATGACTCTGGGACCGTAGGCACCCGGGTTTCTTCTGCGCTTTGTACGTTTTGGAGCGCTTCTGTATGGATAACTTTCAGTATGAGTTACAATTCTTACTCCTTTATCAGTGGGTGTATTTTTCTTTCCGCTTGCTATTAAATATGCCGTTTGAGCATTACCTTCATTATCATATTTGTATAAAACATTTTGTGATAAGTCTACAGTTATTTTGGCAATTTTTGCTTCTCCTGCAATTATAATATGTGGATCTGGTGCATTATCCAATATATTTTTTTCAGCCGTACCTTTAGGAGTAACAACTGTTTCTGTTTTAACAAATGTATCATTTACCGGTGTTCTTGCTAATACGTTTGATAAAACAGGTGAAAGCGCCAGCAGGGTAAAAGCTATACCGGCTTTGTGTATATAACTATTAATTCTCATACCTAATATAAAATACCTCAAAAAAAAATTTGCCAGTAAGTTTATTTTTTAACTATATATAAATATACATATATATCAATATTTTATAGAATAATTAAATCTTTGTTTAAAGAGCTTATGCCATTAATGCCGGAACACGATTTTGCAACAACAGAGACTAAACCAGTTTTTCAAACAGTAAGAGTACTACCTGAACTGTAAAAACTAGAATAAACTGATTGCTTATATTCAGATAACATTAATAAATTTATGTACTTGCGGTATAAGCCGAACCTTAGGATAAATATCAAGGCAGGTATTCAGGAGTTTTTCTATAAATACCGACTCACAGCAAATATATTCACCCTTGTCTTTCTCACCCAATTTACCCCCGCCTCTCATCATTGGCTGGAGTATAAGTTCAATATTGAATTTTTTACAGAGGTTACACATTTTGGTAATCTCTATTTCTGTAATATTTTGGTCAAAAACAGCTTTTGCAAAAAGAATTTTTTGTGAGGCAATATCAAAAAAGTTTTCGTGCTCTGTCCAGAATTCCCTCATGCCGGTAACACTGGGGAGCTTGATATCCGCAGAAACATAGGTTATACAATCAATGACTTTTTCTAATTCTTTATACAGAATTCCGTTTGTTTCAAGATATATAGGAAGATTAGAGCGAGAGGCAAATTCTTTTATAAAATCCGTATGCAATAAAGGCTCTCCACCGGTTAGAGAAACCGAATGGCAATTCTTGTTTTGGCTGACAAATTCCAATAACTCTTCTATAGAATATCCTTTGGAACCTTCAATATCAAAATCAGTATCACAATAATTGCATTTTAAATTGCAGCCGCAAAGCCGTATAAAAACCTGTTTATACCCAACAAAAGGACCTTCCCCCTGTATAGAAGCAAAAATTTCTTTTATTTTTACCATTCCAATCTTTCTCTGATATTCTCTCCGGAAATTTCCTGTAATCGTTTATACAGACTAATTTCTTCATCTGTAAGATTTTTAGGAATTTGAATTTCCACAGTTACTATCATATCACCAAATTTGTTATTCTGCTCAATTCCGCAGCCCGATAATCTTATTTTTTGCCCGTTTTTAGTATTAGGACTGATTTTTAAAGAAATATTTCCCCTCAAAGTCGGTACCGTAACATTACCTCCAAGGACGGCCTCTGAAGGCGTGATAGCAATGTTTTTTAAAATATTCAGACCGTCCGTCTTGTAATTTTTGGGCTCCTTAATATGGATTGTTAAATACAAATCCCCGTCTCTTCCTCCATTCAATCCTTTTTCCCCTTCTTCCGCCACTCTTATCTTAGATTTGTCTTTAATTCCGGCAGGAATTTTGACACTAAATCTTTTGTAAGTAGAAGTTTCTCCCTTACCTTTGCAGTGACTGCATTGAGAACCGTTAACAAACTTTCTGCCGCTGCATTTAGGACAGATGTTTGTTTGGAGCATGTTGATAATTTTTGTTGTGCCATTTATTGCCTCAAATACTGATATTTCTACATCTGAGTAAATATCATCACCTCTTTTAGGCGGTTTTACGTTGCTACTTTCTTTTTGTTTTGATGAAAATATATCTTCCCAGCGAAAATGAAACCCGCTGCTTGTTTTGTTCGGGTTTTCCGTTGTTTTATAATTAGTTTTATTCTCTTTACTTGTTTTTGCATAAGAATAAAATCTTCTTGCTTTATCGTAATTAGCTTTTCTTGTGTTATCAGACAAGATTTCATAAGCTTCATTAATTTCTTTAAACCTTGCAATGATATCCGGCGAATTTCCGGCAACATCTGGATGCCATTTGCGTGCAAGATGTCTGTATGCGCTCTTGATTTCTTCTGCTGAACTAAACTCAGGTATGTCTAAAATTTTGTAATAATCTTTCGTCATACTGTAGGTTTAATTATTAGATAAAAAAAGTCAAGGGGGCAAAGGGGTAAATGGGGAGAGGGGTAAATGTAAGGGGTAAATGTAAGGGGTAAATGTAAGGGGAGAGCTGGTTGCTTACCAGATTAACGCAGGTTCTGGAAGAACAAGCATAAAGGGAATAGAATTAATATAATCTTTACTTGCAGCTGGGGAATATATATTGTAGAATAATTAGACAGGCAAGGAGGAGTTTATGGCAAAAATTTATTTCGTTGATGTAACTAATAGAGATGGTGTACAGACATCAAGATTGGGTTTGGCTAAACTCCAAAAAACTATTATTAACCTTATGCTTGATGATATGGGAATAACTCAATCAGAGTTTGGGTTCCCGACAACTATGCACGAGTTAAATTATCTTAATGCCAACTTAGAGCTTGTTAAAAGAGGGGTTATCAGAAGAACCAAGCTTTCGGGCTGGATGAGGGCTATTGCTGATGATGTAGAGAAATCTTTTACCAATTGTCCGCTTCTGGAGAATTGTAACCTTTCACAATCGACTTCCGATCAGATGATTCAGGGTAAGTATTTAGGTAAAAAGAACCGTGACGATATATTAAGAATGACCTGTGAAGCTGTTGAATATGCAGTTTCCAAGGGTGCTAAAATTATCGGGGTAAACGCTGAAGACGCTTCCAGAAGCGATTTGGATTTCTTAATCAGACTTGCCAAAGAAGCTAAAAGATGTGGAGCTTATCGCTTTAGATACTGTGATACTCTGGGGTATGAAGATCCAAGCACTACGTACGACAGGATTTACAGACTTGCAAAAGAAACCCAAATGCCGATTGAACTCCATTACCATAACGACCTCGGAATGGCTGTAGCCTGCTCTGTTGAAGGGGCAAAGGCTGCTGTTGACGCGGGAGTTGATGCTTATATTAATACAGCAATCAATGGTATGGGAGAAAGAGCCGGAAATGCTGATTTAGTTTCATGCTTGCTTGCCTGCTTAAAATCAGCAGGATTTAAGAATAAGTATCAGATAGATGAAAATATTGACTTGAGCAAGTCCTGGAAACTTGCAAAATATACTGCTTACGCCTTTGGGCTCCCGATACCGATTAACCAGCCAGCTGTCGGAGATAACGCATTTGCGCATGAATCCGGAATCCATGCTGACGGAGCATTAAAAGACAGAAGAAATTATGAATTATACGACTTTGAGGAGCTTGGAAGAGGCGAACCTGAAATTATTGAAACAGGACGTATGATTACAACAGGAGAATACGGCGGAATTAAAGGGTTCAGAAATGTGTATGACAAATTAGAAATTGAATTTAAGGACGAAAATGAAGCCAGAAATATTCTTGAGCTTGCACGCTATGCTAACGTACACACCCAAAAACCCCTTACTGAAAGTGAATTAAAGTTTATTTATCATTATCCGGATATTGCAGCAAGAATAATGACAGTATCTCCTTATTATGAGCCGTCAGGAGAGCTTCAAAAGAGGTTAGAGAGTGGAAATATAGCAATGCCGCATCATATAATTTAGCACAATAGTCCTTAATATAACATGTCGGACTTTACCCGGTTTGATTCGGTAAATCTTTACTAATCCAACATCTGTAAAGGCACCCTCCCGAAAGCAAAGATTTCGGCCCTCCCTCAAGGGGCGGGTAGGTTCTACGCCTAGCGTGGCGCTCCCCTAGCCCCCTGTGGGAGCGGATTTGCGGAC
>CALUQF010000075.1 GCA_944322835.1 Candidatus Gastranaerophilales bacterium
GCCTTTAAGCCTACTCGGCTTAGCCGGCTCCATCTGTTCGCTATCCGGACTACTATATTTACCCCCATTTACCCCCGTCCGTCCGCAAATCCGCTCCCGCAAGGGGCGAAGGAACCGCTACGCCAGACGTGGAGCTTATCTACACCTTATGAAATGGGCGAAATCTTTGATTTCGGGGCAGGGGGGTATAACAAATATTGAGCTAGTATTTTTATTCCTAAAATTTATCTTGGACAGTAGCGGAGGGAGTGAATGCAACCGAGGAATCTCCTCATAAGGACTCAAAAATTAATGAGCTTCTCTATGCTCACTAAATAGCCATTTTCGTACTCAGAATGACGTAAAAAGTCATTGTCAGGCGGTGCCTAACATACAGGCTGGCTTGGAGCCTACACATTCTGCCAGATTGTCCTCTGTACGGGAGAAGGACTTTGCGATAAAAGAGCGGGTGGTTGAACCAAAGGTTCAACCACCCGCTACTTATATTTTCGACTATAAACTTAGCCTAGAATATCTTCAAGATCGCCGATTATACCTTCGTGCGGCTGACCACAGTTGCAGTTACATTCAACTTTCCCTGTTATATCTACTGTGATATTATGGTCTTTAATTGCTGCCAAGATATCATCAAGTTTAGCCATCAATGCTGTATCATCATATTTATTATCCTTGATGTTATTAAGTACATTGATAATTGTATCCATTTTTTCTAAGATTTCCTTGTCATTTGCGCTTGAAATATTTTTGAATTCATTCAATGCATTCAGAATAGCTGTTGTATTGGCATCGCTTGCATCCATTTTAGCAAGGATTTCTTCTTTAGCGCGTTCAATCGTCAAGTTAATAACATCCATTTTGCCATCAATACTTTCCAATAAACCATTGTTCTTAGAGGTTAATTGAATTAAGTCTTTAAGCATAGCTTCAAGTGATGATAAATCAACATTTCCACCGTTTCCGACTTCAATATTACCAATAGCATCAATAATTGCTACTGTATTATCGTCCATCTTAGCTAAGACTTTTTCTAATAGGGCCTGGATATTCTTTCCATTTTCCTGATCAGAGTTTGCAACATTCAATATTTGTGTCAACTTGCCAGAAATATCTGCTCCGAATTTATTGATTGCTTCCAGAATCTGCTGTCCAAGAGCCTTGCCTTCTTCGCCGTATTTTTCGACATTGCTGTCAATTTTTGCAAGTAACTGAGCAATATCATTAAGCTTGTCTCCATTATTACCAATGCTTGCAAGGATTTCATTAAGAACAGTTGTTGAACTTGTTCCTAAGTCTTCAAGTACTTTTAATACATTTTGCTGGAATTCAGCATCCTGATTTTGTATTTTTGCAAGCAATTGTGCAATACCATCTAACTTACTGCCATTTGCCTGTTCAGCCTCAAGAATCTTATTCAGGATTTCAGTGTAATCACCGCCGCCAACATTCTTAAGCATTTCTAATACATTCTTTTGGAATGTCTCATCTTGACCTTGAATTTTTGCTAATAATTGAGCAATCGCATCCAGCTTAGCATCACTGCCCTTTGCTGTTTCAAGAATATCAAGAGCAATATCACCATACTTAGCCATCATATCAAGAACTTTTTGCTGGAATTCAAGATCTTGATTTTGTATCTTATTCAAGAAGAAGTTAACATCATCAATCTTGTCTCCATTATTGCTGATAGCCTCAATAATTGCTTTAATATCTTCTTTTGATACGCCATTTTCCATCATTTCAAGCAGTTTAGAAAGCATTTCGTTCGTAACATCAGCTTTTGCATTGCCTTCTTCCACGAGCTGTGTTAATTTGTCTAATGCTACTTGTACTTCTTTATCGTTATTAAATGCTTCATTGATTTGGTTTATTACTACATTGAGTTTGTTATCTATATTTTTCAATAACTCAAGCATTGCTACAAGTTTTTCACCTGCTGAAAGATTTGAATTTTGGATTTCTTCCAGTTTTGCTAAGATATCAACTTGAGTATCACCATTGGCAGCAACTTTTGTTAGCAATTCTTGTACCATTTGTGTAACTTCATCCAATGATTTATTGCCAGTTTCTATAGCATCTAATATTGCTTGAAGCTGGTCTCCATATTCAGGTTGCTCTGCTACTAGTGATGTTAATACATCGATACTATTTTGTATACTAATTAAAGCGTTTAGTATATCGTCGGTACCTGTAGTAATTGAATTTCTAATATCTGTTAATAATTGATTATTTTCAGTCATTGATTCAACAAGTCTTTCTAAGACCCAGGTCTGATCACCAACCATATCTTTGATTTCATCTAGAGTTGTGCCATTTTTGATCGATGTTTCTAAAATTGAAGATAATATTTGGTTCGTAACTTCTTGTCCCATAAGAAGAGCATTAACCGCATCTTCTAATGAACTATTAGCATTTATTGTTAAATTAACGTTTTGTGATATTTCATCTGGTGAACAGCTTGCCATTGTTCCAACGACGGCTACACCAGCTGCAGGAACGGCCGCTTTTTGTAATAAACTAAGGATTTTAGGTAAATCTTTTGCATATTTTGCAACCCCGGCACCACCTGCAAACATTAAGGCAATATCTGCTGCATTCATATCATCAACTGCATCTGCAAAACCTAATAGTAGTTCTCTTTCTGTTCCGGTGTAATTTTGTGCCGCTTCTCTGATTTTGCCAGATGACCAATTCCCAAATTTTTCAACAGCTTCTGCCGCATCAGCAGCAAATCCTACGCCCAGGGCATGACTTGCGACTTGTCCTGCTGTTTCTGAGCCGGTAAGGTTTGCAACACCTTTTTCCACATTTTCTGCATAATCTTTTACTACATCTGTTGCAGTTTTGGTTACAGCACCAACCATTGCACCGGTTGTTCCTAAGAAGCCTTCACTGTTATTCCAGGCGTTTGAAAAGTTTTTGACATAACCGCCTAAATCCTCTTTTACCTTATTGAAAGCCTTACTAAAGAATCCTTGTTCCTCTTCTTTTGAAGCCTCTTGACCAGCTCTTTTTGTTGTCGAATATTGGACTTTACCATCATCACTTTTCCCTTTATTGATAAGTATAAAGTCTCCTATTTGTACTTCTCCGGATGAGAATGCTTTGTTTAAAGCTTCTTGCTCCTGGGCTGTTAAACCAAGAGTCTTTGCTTCGTGTTCGTTAATTCGTCCGTCCTTAAGAGCAGAAATAATTTTCTGTGCTTCTTCCGGATTTAACTTGTTAAAATCAATTCCCATAGTAGTTAGTACTCCTTTCTTTTATTTTCATAACAATACAATCCTACTTTTTTCATGATTAACGGCATTTTTTTTGTAAACTTTAGGAATTATAAGATTATTGTTACAAAAGTTTACAATTTAGCTATAAATAGTAACTATAGATTTATATTTAATATCTATAAGACGTTAGAAATGAAAAGAAAATTCAATCGTTTGGACGATTTCTTTTAGAAATGATTGAAGAGAATCTCCTTTTTGACGATATAAATAACATAAAGATATTTTGGTTCGGAGAGAATATGACAAATACCCCTGTTATTGCAATAAATTGTAGCGAAGCAGAAGCTTTGCTTGAAGAAGCACGAGCTGCACATGAACAGTTTCTGATAAAACAACAGGAAGCTGATTTAGAAAAAGCAGTTGGATTTTATGTTGATGCTATTAAGCTGAATCCCGGTTTGGCAGAATCTTACTATAGATTGGCCAGTTTGCTGCTGATAAAAGGTCAGATTACAGTGGATGGAGCTTTAGAACAATGTAAAACTGCAATTACACTTGAACCGCAAAATGTAAACGCTCATATATATTCTGGCTATTTTCAAAGTTTAAATGGTAATTTTGAAGAGGCTGAAAAAGAATTTAGGCTTGCGGTTCAGAATTCGGGCAAAAATTCTGCAAGACCGCGTTTGTTTTTGTCAAAGCTATTATTTTCCAGAATTAAAAATCAGCACTCTTCTGTAAAGGATGTTGTAAGTTTTTTGTATTATTTTTTATCAGGGAGCATGATGATTATGTGGGACTGCCCTTCTTTAATAATGTTATGTAAATTCTTAATGAATGATTTTTCTGTATTCTCATATAAAACTCTTGGAGAAGCTTTTGAACGAATGAAACTTTTCCCTTCAGCTCTGGAAGCGTACTCAAAAGGGTTAGAAAAGACATCACAGGGAAATTTATTCTACCAAAAAATGGGCGATTTGTCTTTAGAATGCAATGATATAGAGGCTAGTCTGGAATGCTATAAAAAAGCCTATGAAATGAACCCGAATGATAGAGAGGTCTTGATTAAATTAGCTACAATTAACCAAACATACTTCCCGGATAATATTGATACAACTATAGATTACTATAATTCACTGCTTGAGTTCGGTATTGATTTGGATAAAATTTATTACGAATTGGGGCATTTATATTTAAACAAATCAGATAAAATTCATGCTGTAACAGCTTTTAAGCTTGCACAAGAAATCAACCCTGAAAATCCATACTATAACAATTCACTAGCGTATGCATATATCAAAGCAGAACTTTATGACGATGCTATTGAATACTATCAGCTTGCAATCAAATTGAATCCTGATGCTGAGTGGACATCTATTGTATGTCATGCTTTGGGCTCTATTTATGCCGAAATTAAAAATAACTTTGAAGCGGCAGAGGCTACTTTCAATGCAGGAATGGTACTTGATCCAAAGAATGTTGATATACAACTGTCTTTAGGTGATTTATATATGGCACAAGGAGATTTGGATAAAGCCATAAAGACATACTGTGACGCTATATCTGTTGAACCGGAAAATTATTTAACTTATGCAAAAACAGGCTTAGCACTTTGGGAAAAGGATTATTTAGAAGAGGCTATTGTTGCATTTCATAAATCAATAGAACTCAACCCGAATTTTGAAATCGCACAGAACAATCTTGGTGTTGTTTATTTGGATGGAATTGGCGATCCCAAGGAATCTGTTGAATACTTTAAAAATGCCATAAATATTAATCCAAATTACACTCTGGCTTATTTTAATCTGGCCAGAGCATATCAAGCGATTGGTGATAAACCCTTGGCGGCTGAATACTATCAAATGACATTAGATTTAAACAAAATTACAGATGAACTTGATGAAAAAGATGTTAGGCAAAGATTATACGACTTGTTTGAATAAGTTATTTATTGTATATATGTGCGTCAATGACCAAGGTGATGTATTTGCAAATCAATAAAGTTCACAATCAGTAACCAGCTTTTAGGAGCTTGATTGCTGATAAAATATCAAGCAATGGGTTAACTGATGGGACGCTGTATTTTCAGAAAAAGCTAAGATGACTTAGAGTTCTGCATGAGCTGAATCTATAGTATTATCTATATTAATTTTAGCCTCAATTCCGGTAGTTGAAATCCAGATTAAATATTCAATATTCCCGGCAGGTCCTTTGATCGAAGAATAAGTAAGCCCTTTAATTGTGTAATCAAGCTCTTTTACACAGTTTATAACGTTATTAATAACAAGTTTGTGCGTGTTTTTGTCACGAACAACTCCGCCTTTTTCAACCAACTCTCTGCCTGCCTCAAATTGCGGTTTAATAAGGCATATCATTTCATGAAAATCTGGGTTTAACAAAGTTTTTAGGTTTGGAAGTACTTTTTCTAAAGAAATAAATGATAAATCAGATACAAGCAAATCTGCTGGTATTTCATTTTTTGAATAAATATCGCTGTATGAACAAGTTTTTAGGTTAGTTTTTTCAATAACTTTTACTTGTTTAGAATCCCTAATTTTCCATGCCAGCTGCCCATAACCCACATCTACGGCGTAAACAAACTTTGCTCCTCGCTGAAGCAAACAGTCCGTAAAACCTCCGGTAGAAGCGCCTGCATCCAGACATATTCTATTTCTGACATCAATATCAAAAGTATCAAGTGCTTTCTGGAGTTTAAAACCTCCTCTTGATACATAGGGCATTGATTTTATATGAAAATCATATTCTTTTTCTGGATTTAGTTGAAATCCAGCTTTTGTAATAACTTCTGTACCTATCATAACGTTTCCGGCAATAATAGCAGCAGAGGCTTTGCTTTTATTTTCAAAATATCCTAAATCAACTAAAATTTTATCTAATCTTTCTTTTTTCAAATTCCAAAAAACCTTTCAGCATTTTCTGTTGTAATATCTATGAGCTCTTCAAGCGGCATTTCTCTGAGTTTTGCAATTTCTTCCGCAACATATTTTAAGTAAGCAGGAGTATTAGGTTTACCCCTGAATGGCACGGGAGTAAGGTATGGCGAATCTGTTTCCAATACCAGTTTATCAAGAGGAACCTCTTTCGCTACATCTTTCATCTTAATGGCATTTTTAAATGTTACAACACCGCCAAGCGCAATATACCAGTCTTCTTTTGTGCATTCTCTCATGAATTCAGCACTGCCGGAAAAACAATGGAAAAGAACCTTTGAGCCCTTATTAGCCGCTTTTATAATATTGAAACAATCTTTATGAGCTTCTCTGTCGTGTACAACTATAGGAAGAGAAAGCTTGTTTGCAAGTTGAATTTGTTTGGCAAAAATTTCGCATTGCAAATTTTTAAATGACTTATCCCAGTAATAATCAAGTCCGATTTCACCTATTGCAACAATTTTTTTAGAATTGTCAATAATATACTGCTCAATATCTTCAGAATAAGTTTTAGCCTCTGACGGGTAAATCCCAAGCATTGCATAAATATTTTCAAATTTATCGGCAATTTCAAGGATTTTTGCAAAACCAGCCGCGTCACATGCCGGGTTTATAACTTTTTTTACCCCAAAATCAGCCATTTTTTGAAGAGTTGTTTCAACAGACTCTTCAAGCATATCTATATGAGCATGTGTATCTATCAAATAATCTTTCATACCGAAAATTATACCATATTAATAACAAACTAAAGAATATTCGCATTTACAGTCTTGTTTTCTGGCAGGAATTTCTTCATGATTAATCTTTTCAGCAGTCAAGATAAGTTTGTTCTTATATTCTTCTTCTAATTCAGGAGAAAATTTTATTACAACTTCTTCCCTGTTTCTTAAATCAATATAGGTAAATATAATATTATTCGTATTAAAAAACTCTTTTACGGCAAGGATGTAAATAATTGTTTGAAAATCATACTTTGCACCTTTTGGGGCAGAACCGGTTTTGTAATCAAGAATGTAATATGTTTCATTATTTTTTAATAAGGCATCCAATCTTCCTCCAAAAAAATTGCTGCCGACTTTGACAGAAAGGTTATATTCGGTATTTATAAGCTCGTATCCGAAATATTTAATCTGTTTGAGATAACCCCAAACCTCACGTTCTTTTGCAGTTAAAGAATGTTCTATGTTATCAAGGTTCTCGCCTCTTAAATAATAAGAGGCGAGAGCATGAATATTTTTTCCAAATTCAAAAATTTCGTCATTTACTGGCATTTGAATGTTTTTTATATATTTCAAATAGAATTTTCTTGGACATAGTTCATATGTTTTAAGCATATTAGGAGAAAATATTTGAAACATTCTAAGCCTCTTGATATGTATAACTCGGATTATTTTTGAGTTTCTCTTCTATTTGTTCAAAAGTTGCTAAACCTTCTGTTGCACCGAATTCAGAAACAACGCAGGATGAGTTAACCGAAGCATACATCAAAGATAGCCCGACATTAAGCTTTGTTCTGCCGAGTGCTGCACAAAAAGTTGATGCGAAAGCATCACCTGCTCCTAAAGTAGATACAACAGGCGCGGGGAATGTCGGACAATAATAGAATTTTTTGCCATCGTATGCATAAGCGCCTCTGCCGCCATCTGTAATAACAATTATTTGATAATCCATAACTTTTAATGTTGTAAGCATTTTCTTAACATCCGGGTGAATAAGTTCTTCAGAGAATTTTTCAGTCTTGCTGTCAGGTCTTACAACAATTCCGGTTGCCATTGCGGCTTCTTCTTTGTTCATGACAACAATATGCGCTGCTTTAAGGATAGTTTTTATATGCTCAAACCCTCTTTTCAAACTTGTTGTTCCTGCATTAAAACAAATTTTTGTTCCATGCTTGTGTGCATATGCTACAATTGGTTCTAAAACTTTGTTAGATTCACCGTTTAAAGGTGCAACATACATAAAATCTGCATCTTTAATTGCCTCATAATTTATTTCATCTTCTTTAATTTCGGCATTAGCACCTCTGTGGGCCAGGACGGTTCTGTCACCTTGAAAACTTACCAGTATTATTGAAAAACCGGTTGATGTGTCTTCTTTTTGGATAATATTATTTAGATTTATATTTTTCTTCTTAAAAGAAGCTAAAATTCCATCCGAATAAACATCTCTTCCGATTTTAAATATGGCAGATGTTTCAAATCCAAGATTAGCGAAATTGCAGGCAGTATTAATCCCGCCGCCGCCGACATTTGATGAAAATGTTGAAATATCAATTTTAGAGCCGTATGGATAACTCATAAAATCCGAGCTTTTAGTTTTTGAACATACTGAAACAATATTAGCTTCGTCACATTCAACAAAAACGTCCATTGTCGCGCTTCCTATTGTTAAAATCTTTGTCATAACTGTCCTCCTATATAGTACTATTGTAATACAAATATTAGAGGTTTTAGCTAATAATGTAAAATTTCAACAAAATTGGAGTGTAAACAATTGTAAAAATATAAATCATACATGGTGTATTTTTTATAGAGTTATTCTATAATGTTTGTATACAAGGGTATGTGAGAAATATATAAACGAGAGATTTTTTATTTACTCTTAGATTAGGGATTTATACATTTAGTGGACGTGCTTTTAAGTACGCAGGGTCTGAAAGGTTAGGGAATGCCTCTTACAATTAATACAAATTTATCATCATTAATCGTTCAAAGAAATTTAAACGATGCAACCAATTTGCTCAATCAATCAATTGAGCGTATGACAACCGGTTATAAAATTAATCATGCAGCAGATAATGCAGCAGGATATTCTATTGCGACCAATTGGAGCACACAACTGGGTTCTTTAGATATTGCAGCAGATAATGCAGCTACAGGAGCTGATATGTTAACCACTTTAGAAGACACATACGCTCTTGTAACTTCACATTTGCAGAGAGTTCGTGATTTAACAGAACAAGCTGCTAACGGAACATATGGTTCAGATTCTTTAAAAGCTATTCAATCAGAAATTACAGCAAGATTGGAAGAAATTGATCGTATAGCAGAAAATGCAGAGTTTAATGGGTTACAACTTATGAATGGCTCAATAGATGATGTAATTAATTTACAGGTAGGCTTGTATGCATCTGAATCGAGCCAAATTTCTCTTGTAGATAGCTTGTTCC
>CALUQF010000076.1 GCA_944322835.1 Candidatus Gastranaerophilales bacterium
ATCAACTGGGTTTGTTAAAGTACCCAAATCTTCGCAGACAATAGCATCTTTATCCAAACCACATTCTTTAGCTGCTGCAATAACGATTTTTTCAATGAATCTGCCGTAAAGTTTGATTTGCTCTTCTGATAAAGTTTTTACACGTTTCTCTTTATCAGCTTCTAATGACCAGTCTAAATCTTCCTGCCTTGCAATTGCATATTTAGAAAGTTCCGGGTGTTCAGGAGAAGAGTATAATCTTCCGGCCCCTTCTTCACATTTTGGCTTTGCACCTACTTTATAAACCCACGGGTCAATTAAACCTACAATGTGGTCGATTCTGACTCCGCCGGGGTTTTCTTTGAACATCTTTTTGTAAAGATTCTTCATGAGTTTTCCGCCTTCGCCAAGAGAGCCGTCTGCGTTAAACATTTTTTCCGGATCCATAACAGGGAATCCCCACGCCTGTCCGTCTTTTGAAAAATAATCAGGAGGACAGCCCAAATACCAGCCTTCTAAGAAGAGAGACTGATATGCCCAGGCATCTCTATCAGAGAATGCTACCTGACGGTCTGCTATCATTTTGATACCTTTTGACAGGGCAAACTTCTTTGTTTCTTCATTTTGTACTTCAAGTACATATTGACAAAACTTATAAAACTCAATTTCATCAGAGTATTTATTCTTTATTTCATCAATCCTTTGTGCATAAGCTTTCTTCTCTTCATCATTCTTTGGATTCATTAATTTTTTGTCGGTTTCATTTTTCCATGTGTACCAGAAATCGTTATCATTTTCGATAGAAAGAGCTTCATACAAAGAATCGTTGTCAAGCCATGAACTGTTTTCTTTTTTAAATTTTTCAAAATCTTTCTTTAAAGGTGAGCCTAAAAGACCGCCATGAATATTTTTAAAGTTTTCCCATGCTTCTTTTAAAGCTTCGTTTTGAGCTTTTGTAATATAAGAATAAGCTGTTCTGCCTTGATTTTGGTTAGGGTTTCCGGCGACAACTTTTTCAAAAGTTTCTTGAGAAAGAATATTATCCCATTTTTTTTCAGTTAATTGTTTTAAGTCAATAAACAAAGGATTTCCTGAAAAAATTGTACCTGTATAAGGTGAAGAATCAGAACTCTTTGTTTTACCAGCAGGCCCAAGTTGAATTGCGTTAAAGATTCCGTGAGCATAGTCAATAAGTTCGTGTCCTGCTGTAGAGTTAAATGTTCCGAATCCTGTATCTTCGCCTTCTTTAGACGGAAAACTGCTTCCGTGAATTATCAAGGCAAAGTTCTCTTTACCCAGAGCTTTTAAAGCTTCTGATACGAGTTTAGTATCAATTTTGTTTGATGTTAAACAGACCATAAATTTTACTCCTTATCTTCTCTCTTTTTGAGTGTATCATTTACAAGAACTAATTTCAAGAATTTGATTAATATAAAATTTTTGCGTATAATCAAAGTATGAAGAAGCTCTTAGTTATTGTTCTATTGTTTATAGGGGGAGTATGTTTTGCGGCTGACGATTTATCCAAGCAGGCAACGGCTTTCTATAGTGACAATAATTATCAAAAAACTATGGATTTGATTTTGCAGATTCCTGAAGATAAACGCTCTGCTCAGGATTGGCTTTTGCTTGGCAATATCCTTGATGATAAAGGAGAGAGGGATAATGCTGTTTTTATGTACCAAAAAGCTATTAATACGGATTCTAAGTATTATAAGGCTTATTACAATCTGGCAAATAATTATTTGGAGAACAGTCAATATAATATGGCGCTGCAAAATTATAAAAAGGCTTCAAGATTAAACGATGAGAATCCGTATATTTATTATAATATGGCATGCGCTTATATGAAGTTCGGAGATTTAAAGAAAGCAAAGACGAATTTGAATAAGGCTATTATGTATAAATCCGATGTTCCTGAATTTCATTACAATTTGGCCTATGTTTACAAACAATTAAATAAACCAAAACTTGCACAAACATATTTGGATAATTTTAATAAGCTTACTCAATCACAGTAAATTTATTTTCTCTTGAGAAATATTTATCTCTTAATTCATTAATTCTGTTTCTTGCAAAAATTGCATCTTCTGAGAATTGTTTAAGCTCAAGGAATTTTTTGTAGTATCTTATTGCATCTTTGTATTTTGCCATTTTATCAAAACTCATTGCAATGCCGAGATATGCTTTATAATAATCCGGATTGCGTTTTATAAGCTGGAAGAATGTTCTTGAAGCTTCCATAAAATCGCCAATGCCCATAAGCATTGCAGCTTTATTATAGTAAGCCTTTAAAAATTCAGGATTTGTTTCTATAAGTTTATTATAAATCATTAGCGATAAATCGGCTTCGTCAACCAGTTCATGTGCTATTGCAAGTTGAATTTGAGCTTCTAAATTTTCTCTGTTGATTAAAATAGCCTTGATTAAATACTCAATAGCTCTGGCAGGTTCTCCATTAGAGAGATGACATACTCCAAGTTCAAAAAAGTATTCATCGTTGCTATCATCTATATTAATTAATTTGAGCAATGTATTAATAGCTTTTGGGTAATCTTTCAGGTACTTATAAGACATTGCAAGTCCAAAATACGCCTTAATTTCGCCCCTATCCATCATAATTGCCTGCAAATATGTTTGAATAGATTCTTTATACATTTTAGCAAATCTTAAAGCATCAGCTTTTACACAAAGATTATATGAGCGTGACTGCCTTGGCGGAGTCACTTTCTCAACAACCTTTGCTAAATTCTTTTCTATACTGTTTAGCCCTGCATCAATTTGCATATTCCTCTCCCAATCATATCTTACCCATTCAGGCTAAACTTTTTAACGGTCAAAGGATTAAAATATCCATAGACCAAAGGGTTGATTTTTAAGTAGCAAATTTTATTTTTTTCGTGTATTATTTATATTAAACAAAAAGGGAAAATAATAGTGGCAAAAGAATTGAATATAAAAATTAATACAGAACAAAAAGAACAGGTTAAAGTGCATGCGCCTATTGTTGAGGCTTTAAAAAATGCGTATGAAAACCCGACTTATCAGTTCCATATCCCAGGGCATACAAAGGGCAAGGGAGTTTTTAAGGATTTCAAAAAGCTGATTGGTGAAAAAGCTTTGAATATTGATACAACAGATGAGTTTGATAATTTGGGAACTCTTCACCCTGCAACAGGGCCTATAAAAGAAGCTCAAGAACTTGCAGCGGAAGCTTTTGGCGCAAAGAAAACATTTTTCCTTTTGAATGGTTCGACCGCAGGCAATTTAGCTTTAGCTATGGCTTTAACAAAAAAAGGCCAAAAGATTATTGTTAACAGAAACTGCCATCGCTCAATCCTTACAGGTTTGATGATATCAGGCGCTGAACCTATCTGGATTTGTCCTAACAGAATAGAGGACTGGTCTGTCTGGGGTAATATTGATGCTCAAAAGATTGAAGAGTTAATCCAAAATAATAAAGATGTTTCAATGGTTTGGATTACAAACCCGACTTACGAAGGCGTAGTTTCTGATATAAAATCAATAAGCACTGTTTGCAAAAAATACGGAATTCCTTTGATTGTAGATGAAGCTCACGGCTGCTTATGGAATTTTAATAAGCATCTTCCCGAAACTGCATTAAAACTCGGGGCAGACGCTGTAGTGCATTCTCTGCACAAAACCGGCGGAAGTATGAGCCAGAGCTCTATGCTTCATATTGCAAAAGATTCAATGATTGACGAAATAGCAGTTGAAAAAGCTTTGAAGCTGCTGCATACAACAAGCCCGTCTCTAATGTTATTAGCGAGCTTAGATGCAGCAAGGGCTAATTTGCAGTCTAAAAGAGGGCAGAAGCAGCTTGAAAATGCAGTCAAAAATGCAAAATATTTAAGAACAAGACTTGATAATATCCAAGGTCTGCACCAGCTTAAGGGTGATTTCGGCTACAAAACTGATGTTACAAAGGTATTTATTAAGGTGGACGGACTATCCGGCAAAAGACTTGAATCTATTCTTGAAATTGATTTTGGAATTGAGGTTGAATCAGCTTCTGATATCGGGGTTTTGATACTTTGTAATATAGGAAATAAACATTCTGATTTCAAATACCTGGCAGATTCTCTTGAAAAAATTGCATCTACGCATTATCAAGATATTTATTATCTTGAAAACAGAAAACATATGCCTATGCTTGAGCCTCAAATTAAAATGAGCCTTAGAGATGCATTTTATGCTGAAAAAGAGCGAATTCCAAAATGTGAAGCAGTCGGGCGTATATCTGCAGAAGTTGTTGCAGAGTGTCCTCCAGGAATTTCAATTCTTCTTCCTGGCGAATTAATAACAGAAGAGCATATGCCGTATCTCAACGATTATGATACGCTTGAGGTTGTAAAATAAATCTGTATGAAGCTGTAAATACATGACCAGAAAAAGAAAACAATCAAATAAAATAATTCATTTTCTGATAATTTTTTTAATGATGGCAACAGGGGTCTATTATTTCGGGTTGAATTATGTTCCTCAAAAATGGTACGAAACACAGGAGATGATGCCGAGGCAGGTAGAATCTTATTATGTTAACCAGTGGTGTACGTCTGATTTTGGTAGAAGAGAAGCTGTTTTGTGGGATTTGACTCGTGTAGACTGTCTTACAAAAGATTATGCAATCGAATTTGATTTTGCTAAAAAATGGGCCGAATCAGCAGGACAGTCGCTGTATTATTCCAAAATGACGGGTAAACCGCCTGCGGTTGTTTTAATTCTTACGAGCTTTACAGATTATCGATATGTAAAACGTCTTGAAAGATTAGATACCGGGATAAAAATTTTCTTGATAAAAGCTTTTTAATCAAGCTTTTTATATTTACCCCCACTTGCATTTATTGTTGGTCATGGTAGCATGTTGTCATAAGGAGAAATATTTTTATGAAGAACTATGAATTATTAACGATTTTTAAACCAAGTCTTGATACAGAGGAGTTAGACAAAGTTGTAGATAAAATTTCAGACGAAATCAAATCTTACAAGGGTGAAGTATCTTCTGTAGACAAAATGGGACGCAAAAAATTAGCTTATGATGTACAAGGCTACAGAGACGGCTATTTTACAACAATGATTCTTTCTATACCTGGTGAAAGTGTTGTTGAATTCAAGAGAAACCTTAAACTTAATGAAAATGTTTTAAGATTTATGTTTATGGAAGTATCAAAGAAAGCACAGGCTGTATAATAAAAACATTGATACCAATCAGTATTTTGCAAGGCAGTTTCAATAATAGGTCGGTAGCAGTAAGTGCAAAATACGGTGGAGAGTCAATATAATTTAGAAAGTGAAGTTAAAAGGCTCTGATATCAAGTAGTATTTTGCAAGGTAGTTTCAATAATAGGTTGGTAGAGGTAATTGCAAAATACGGTAGAGAGTCAATATAATTTAGAAAGTGAAGTTAAAAGGCTCTGATATCAAGTAGTATTTTGCAAGCTAGTTTCAATAATAGGTTGGTAGAGGTAATTGCAAAATACGGTGGAGAGTCAATATAATTTGGAAAGTGAAGTAAAAAATGTCATTAGCAAAAGCGGTTGTAACAGGTACGGTATTTAGAGCTCCGGAAAAACGTTTTACTCAAAATAATGTTCCGGTATCATCACTTGTTCTTAATATCGGCGATAGAGAAGAAATGCTTATACGTGTAATTGCAAAGCGTGCAGCTTTGGATGAAATTGTATCGGGTATATCAAAAGACGACAGAGTTTTGGTTGAAGGCAGGCTTCAAATTACGACTGTGAAAAATGACAACGGTGCTGAGAGAAGAATTTACGAAATCGATGCTAATACAATAGAAATGATGGGAGCAGGAACATCAACCCCATCTACGTCATCTTCATCAAATGAAGATATCGTAAAATTCTCTCAAGAAGAATTCTCTGATGAGTTAATCGGAGAAGACGAAATCCCCTTTTAGTGCTACGCACGTAGATATTGGGACGGTTGACATAGGCTAAACTACAAATCTGTTTTTAATACTACAAGTCAACCTTAATCGTAAAAATACAAGATTAAATTGAAAAATAACAAGGCTAGAAAGGCAAATTAAACAAATGGCAAAACAAGAACAAGATAGAAAAAAACGTAAAAGCTGCTCATTCTGTGCAGATCACGTTGAATTTATCGATTACAAAGATGCAGCAAAGCTGAAAAGATACTTAACAGAAGCCGGCAAAATTATTCCTCGCAGAGTAACAGGCAACTGTGCAATGCACCAGAGAATGATTACTAAGGCTATCAAAAGAGCCAGAGAAGCTGCAATCATTGATTATGTATTTGACTAATAAAACAAAACAGTCAGTATAAGTATTTTAAAGGAATGGCGGAAATATTTTGCCATTCCTTGTTTAGCACAAAAGAAAAGAAGGAACGAACGATGAACAACCAAATCACAATCAGATCAGACAGAAAAGATGATTACAAATTTCAGTACAAAGGCGAAGACGTTATTTTAAAAGCCGGTAGTATAATAAGTATTGCAGATGGATTAGCAGAAGTTGTTCTACCAACTTGTGCTATGAAAATAGTTAAAAACTTAATAGTCATTAAGGATGACGTAAAATAATTAGAGTAATAAACCCTTTTTACAAACAGCAGTTATTATTTTTTTAACTGCTGTTATTTTATTTTTAGTTTTAACCAGAAATAAATTTTAAGACGTAGAATAATGGATTTTAGTTTTTGTAGAACTAAATTTCTCTGTTGTCAGTTTTTTTTCTATCAATATATTATTTGTTTTAAGCAGTTCCGTTGAACTTAACAGATTTAAAGGATTTAATAAATATTTTAACAGGCATTCTTCGTGTAGATTCATGTATTCTCCTTGAGATAGTAGGTAAGGGTAAATATAATTAACATTAAATTAATCGGCAAATATTGACTTTTCTTTAATAATTCTTAAGAACGATAGTACAAATGGAGTATTTTAATAGAATTATTTAAATTATTCCCCAAATCAGCCGATAAAACTAATAAAAAGAGGTGAAATATATGTTTAATGGTTTTTATCCGCAATATGATTTAGAAGCAAGAATTCAGCACACCAAGCTTGATAGCTGGGGTAATATTCCTTCGGCAAGAATGAATAGAGTTGAAGAACCAGCTACGGCGGATTTTCAGAGTGTCATGTCTGGACTTGTAGAAAACCTTAATACTACAATGGAAGCTCCGGATAATCTATTGAAAGACGTGATGATGGGCTCTGAAAATGTAGACATTCACGATGTTATGGTAGCAATGTCCAAGGCTGAAATTTCTGTTAACGTGGCAACTACAGCTGTGGGAAAAGTCATACAGGCGTATGATAAAATCATGCAGATTCAAATTTAGGCTTTTCATAATATATATATATGTGTATAATATTTAAGTAGGGCAGGATATATGGATTTTAAAAAATTACTGGAGAATAAAATATTATTAGCCTCTATTGTAGGAGGCGTTGTTCTTCTGCTTGTAATTTTTATCCTGTGCGGAACTATTGCTGCAACTAGAAATTCCGGGGATAAACAGATTGATGTAAGTAATGAACCTTTAAAAGAGGATGTAGACCTGTTAACTACTGATAATTTAGGTAAAGCTCTTGAAATTCAGGCACTTTTAGCAAGAAATAATATTGTTGCATCTCGTGCTGTTGATGGTACAAAATCTGTTTTAAGATTAAAAAAAGGTGATTGTACGCCCGGTATGAAAAAGTGTACAACTGAACAAAGAGACCGTGCTATAATGGTAATTGTTGAAAGTGGTCTGTATGATCAGAATGTAGGTTTAGAAATCTTTGATAAAGGTGATTTTACTTCTACAAAAGAAGATAAAAGAATAAGATTGGTACGTGCAATGAACGGGGAGTTAGCACGTCTTATAAGAAGAATTGACGGCATTGAAAATGCTTCGGTATTTATTTCCATTCCAGAACAAACAATGTTTACATCTATGCAAAAACCTGTTACAGCAACTGTACAATTACAGGTAGCGGTGGGTGATACCTTAAATATGAGTACGGTAAAAGCTGTATCCAATTTACTTCTAGGCAGTGTTTCCGGCCTAAAAGCAGAGAATATCTCTATTACTGATACAAACGGCCATGTTTATAACAGTCTTATAGATGCTCAGTCCGAAATGCTTGCAAGACTTCAGGAAAATGATAAGTATATGCAAGAGAAGGTTCAAGCGCAATTAAACAGACTAATCGGGCAGGGCAAGTATGTAGCAACAGTTAGCACATTCTTAAAACAAGCACCAGTAGAGAGATTTACAATAGAATATGATCCTACCAGGAAGGCTTCGGTAAATGAACAGACTTTTTCTGAAGGTTTAGGGGATCAGACTCAGGATGTTAATAAGAATACAAATGCTGTTAGTGTATATCTTCCAAACGGATTGCCTGCTGGAAGTTCTGATTCTACACAAAACAGAAGTTATTCCAGAACTGCAAGAGAGACACAATATGGTGTAACAAAGGTTCAGACAAATGAGTATATGTCACCTGGAGTATTAGAGGAAATCTCTATTGCAGTGACTTTAGAAAAAGATGCTTTGCCGGTCGAGTTAACACTGGAAGAATTAAAAGAACTTGTCGCACATGCGGCTAGTCCGAAAGCTGATCCAGAGAATGTAACTATAGCATTTGCCGATTCTTTAGATCCGTTTATGGCAGGAGACAAGAATGTAAAAGCTCCGATAAAAGCAGAACATGGAAATCCTTGGTGGCTGGCAATTGCACTTCTTGCGTTTGGTTTGTTCTTTGGGCATAAAGCATTAACTCAGAAAATCAATTCAGCAAAAGCTGCACAAGAAGAAGAACTCAATCGTCTCAGGGAAATGAACGAGGCTCAAGAAAAGCAGATAAAAGATTTAAGTATGAATGCTGCGGATTTGATTCAAAAACAATCACAATTACAACAAGGACTTTTGGAACAACAAAATCGTCCTGTATCAATCCCAACTTCGGGAGCTGAAATAAGAGAGGCTTTAAGAGAGTTAAAACGAGAATTTGATGGTGTTGATGAAGCAGATGCCGGAGAAAGAATAAGAAGCTGGATTGAACAATAGAATAAAACTTATTGGTATTATCTGTTTTGAACAGTGGTATGGATATTTTTTTGCGCCATTAATAAAAGGCTGCGCATGTAAACTTTACGCTGGACGCAGCGCCCTCCCTCGCCCTACGGGAGAGGGTAGAATTTCAAGTTGAGCTCCTGCGAAACTTAGAAATTCGGGTGAGGGGGCAGCCCGTTAGAGCCATACAGGATATGGAATTTTGATGTTTAAATCTTTCTTTTCTTACATTGTTATAGATATTGCGGA
>CALUQF010000077.1 GCA_944322835.1 Candidatus Gastranaerophilales bacterium
ATGTTGCCTGGATTAAAAAGTAATTGTCCTTTTTATCAAGCCCAGCGCTTTCTATATATTCAAGCATCACGCTCTCTGTAGAGGCAGTATCAGATGCATTCTCTGAATTTCTGTCAAAAATCTCCAATTTTTCAAACCCAAAACCTGAAACAACCTCTTTTATTTCTTTGCTGTCGGTTGCAATAATAACCTTATCAATGCATTTTGCATCATTAGACGCTTTTGCCGTCCAGTAAATAAGAGGCTTGCCATTTATTTCTCTTATGTTTTTTAGCGGAATAGATTTATTCCCGCCTCTAACAGGTATGAATGCGATGTTCATTATCTTCTTCTTTCACTTTGATTAAATCATACAAGACTTGATTGTAAGGAGTCGGAATTCCGAATTTCTTACCAATATTAATTATTTCGCCTGCAAAAATATCAACTTCCGTCTTTCTCCCTGCAAGAATATCCTGGTGCATGGAAGTTTTACCCTCGTCACACATAAGAGAGAGTGCCTCCAGAGCATCAGTTTCCAAATTCTCAAGATTTTTAATCCCTTTTTTATCCGCAATTATCCGAACTTCATTGATAAGCTTCTTTGCAAATTCAATAAAAGTTTTGTTCCGCTTTAATTCTCCAAATGTCATATTCAAAACTGCCGACGTCTGGTTAGAAAAGATATTCATAGTAAATTTAAGCCACATAGAATAATCAATATCCACAGGGCAGGAATAATTTATTCCGCACTCTTCCAGTATCTTTATAAGTTTAGGGTTATTTTCCGTAACAATTTCTCCGACTCCGTCCTGTGTAACAGAATTGCCGACCCTTACGGCACTATGTCCGATAAAATATGATTTTAAAACTTTTGCCTCCGGATAAACCGCCTTAATTTCTTCTTCAGAAGAAATACCATTTAGAAGCGAAAGTATAATCGTATCTTTTCCGACAAAATTTTTGATATTTTTTATTGCACTCTCTAACCCTTGCGCCTTCGTTGCAATAATAATCAAATCGGGGAAGGGAAATATATTAGGGGTAAACGTATTTGAAGGCAGAACATATTCAAATTCCTGAACCCTGCCGTTCAAAACAGGTTTATTTTGTTGATACCGCTTGAATCTTTCTTCATCAACAAGAATCTTTAAATCACATTTTCCCCGAAACTTTACTGCAAAAGTAAGCCCGACCGCTCCCAATCCGCATATTAAAACTTTATTCATAAAGCCATTTTAAATAAATAATGAAAATTATTCAACATTTATACATATTAAATAACGGCTCTTACCCGAATAGATAAGAACCGTTTAGTCTTCTAAGAGTTGTCGGCAGTCTGGTAAACTGCCACCCTGTATTTATATTATTTACTATGTCTGCCCATTTGTCAAGATAAGATACGGTTTTAATAGACAGCCCTAAAAAGTTATAGTAAAATAATCTTGCAGGGTAAAAACAGCTCTTTTCAAAAGGAAACCTACCACCAATTGTTATTTAGTCTTCGGGTTGGTTCCCGACTAGAAAGGGGGCTGATATGGATAATTTCAATTTGAGTTTATTATTAATCTTTTTGATTTTGTACATATTAAATAACGGCTCTTACCCGAATAGATAAGAACCGTTCAGTCTTCTAAGAGTTGTCGGCAGTCTGGTAAACTGCCACCCTGTATTTATTTACTTTATTACTATGTAAGAAAACGAAACCATATATATACACTGCTCATAAAAAGAGAAATTACTGTTGATAATACCCCGAATTTTAAGAAATACATAAATGTTATCGGATATCCTTTGTCTGATGCGGTTTCAGAGACAATAACGTTTGCAGCAGCTCCTATTATAGTCATATTCCCGCCAAGACAGGCACCCAGAGACAGACACCACCATAGAGGGTGTGTGTAGTCGTTCCCCATTACATTTTGGACTTCAATAAGCAGTGGTGCCATTGTTGCTGTATATGGAATGTTATCAATAATTCCGGAAAGAATCCCTGAAGCCCACAAAATAATTAACGAGGCGGCTTTTTGAGAGCCATTGGTTACATCCAAAAGCCACTCGGACATTAGCTTGATTCCGCCTGCGTGTTCAAGACCGCCGATTATAATAAATAAACCTATAAAAAAGAATATTGTATTCCATTCAATTTTTTCAAAAATTTTATCCGGTTTTTCAAAAAGCATAAGGAATGCCGCACCTGCCATAGCTACGATGCAAGATTGTATATGGATTACATCATGCAGAATGAAACCCGCAATAACAAACAGAAGCACAATCCCCGAGCGAACCATAAGCGCTCTGTCTTTAATAGTATTTGAGTTATCAAGTTTGACCACTTGTTCCATATTTTCTTTTCGGGCCGTAAGTTGTTTTCTGAAAATTAGAACTAAAAGAACAATGTTAACAAACAATATCAATGTAACTATATCGGTAAGTTCCTTTAAAAAATCCATAAATGATAATCCGGCGGCGCTTCCTATTATAATATTGGGCGGGTCTCCTATTAATGTTGCTGTTCCGCCAATATTGGAGGTTAATATTTCCGTAATTAAAAATGGCATCGGTGATATTTCAAGCTCTTTTGCTATCAAAAATGTTACCGGCATAACAAGGATTACAGTAGTTACATTATCTAAAAAGGCAGAGGCTACTGCTGTAAACACTCCCAGTGAAATCAATATCAATTTGGGATTTCCCTTTGTTAGTTTAAGCATTTCAACAGCAATCCAGTTAAACATTCCGCTCCTTGAAGCAATTGATACTATAATCATCATCGATACAAGCAAAAATATAACATTGAAATCAATAAAATTTATGAAATATCCGGGGGTAAGAGTTCCGTTAACGAATTTATCTTGTTCAAGCAAACCTAAAATCAGGGTTATTGCGGCACCAAGAATTGCGACTGTAACTTTGGGTATTTTTTCTATTGCTATAAAAATATACGCAATTGACAAAATTAATGCTGAAATTATTATTGCATGTGAATGTATAAATCCTGTAATTAATTCCATAAAACCTCCGTAAAGTATATTATAGCATGAGTAAATGTTACAAATTTTACATTTTTGAATTTTATATGTTTATGCTATTATAATGTTTATAGCGCTGTGGAGTGGATAGTTGACTAAATTGTCAGGTTTATATAAAAAGTTAATAATTTTCATATTAGTTATGGGGGCTTTTGTATTAACACCCTCTGTTTCTTATTCCGCTCAAACCCCAAAAGATAAACTGCCGCCTGTTGATGAGCAGTATAAAAAAGAAAACAGCGTTGATGAAACAGAATCTGATTATGTGCAAGAATCTGAATACAACAGTGATACAGCGTATATTAATGACATTGAAATTTTAGGCTCCAATATTATTAAACCGGAATATATCTTATCCAAAATGTCACTCCAAAAAGGCGATTTGTATGATAAAGACGCCATGCAGCAAGATTTAAAAACTATCTACAGACTTGGTTACTTCACGGAAAGAATGAAGGCAATCCCTGTAAAAAACTCTAACGGCACAATTTCACTCAAAATAATCCTGGAAGAAAATATTCCTGTAACAGATTTCACTATAGAAGGAAATACTGTTGTATCTTCTGACGAGATTATGCAGTATCTTTTACCCCTGAAAGGCAAACCGCAAAATATTGCCGCAATAAATCAGGCCATGGAAAAGATTAATGAATGCTACTATTCTAAAGGTTACATTTTATCTAAAATTGATTCCATATATGATGATCCGGATGGAACATTAAACCTTAGTATCACAGAAGGTAAGATTAATAAAATTATGATTACCGGAAACGAAAAAACTAAGGAATATATTATTGAACGCAACATCATGACCGAGCCTGGTACGGTTTACAATGAAAACCAGGTTAAACAGGATTTGGTCAGACTATACTCCACACAAGCATTTAAAGATGTAAACCGTACAATAGAAGTTTCAGAAGACGATCCGGATAAATTTGATGTAACAATTGAATTAAAAGAACAAAGAACTGCATCCGTTTCCGTCGGCGGTGGTTTAGACTCTGCAACCGGTGCTTTTGGTTCAGTAGGTATTTCTGATAATAACTTCAGGGGAATGAACCAGAGAGTTTCTCTAACCGGCATGGTGGGTTCAGGTATTTTAATGAGCGACTCTTCTATTAAAAGCCATATGAACTATCAGGCTGAATTGAGTTTCTTTGAACCGCATTTTCTGAACGCAGACAACTCTCTTATGAGCAAAATCTATTTTAGAGACTTGGGAAGTTACCAGATACCGCTTGCAATAGAGAGAAGAATAGGAATTGAAGGGACTATTGCACACAGAATTAAGATGAATAAGCATCTTTCTTCAACATTGACAGGCGGAGTTGAATATATTCACTTAAGTGAAGGTGATATAAACAACATTACAAGCTTGTACAATTCTCACAATCTTAATATCGCAGATAGGGCTAAGCAGTTAGAAGGAGGTTTCTTCTTAAGACTTGCTCCCGGTCTAGCTTATGATTCAAGAGATTCAGCAGTAAATCCGCGCCATGGGGCTTTAGCATCTGTAAGATATGAAGAAGCTTTCGGACTTGACGGTTTTGGAAAGACAAACGGCCGTTTAACCGGTATGGCTAAAAAATACATTCCGATTATGAAAAAATCTTCCCTCACATTCACAGGAAGAGGCGGTATAAAAGTTCACGGCTCTGACATGCCGGAAGTTATGGCATATCGTTTAGGCGGACCTTATACAATCAGAGGTTACAAAGTAAACGGTGTAGGTACCGGTACAGCATTTATCATGGGTTCAGCAGAACTCGCTACTCCAATACCGTTTGTTGACAGATTAAAAGTTAACTTCCTGCAGAATTTGAGATTAACATTCTGGGTTGATGCAGGACGTGTATTTGATCCTACTATATCAAGTGTTTTGTATGACAGACCTATTCAGGCGATTACAGCAGGTATTGGTTTAAAAATCAATATGCCGGGTATCGGACCGTTATCTGTTGATTATGGCTTCCCGCTCACAAATCCGGGGCCAAACGGTTCTCCAAACGGGTACTTCACATTTGGTGTAGGAGACATGATGTATTAAGAAAAATAGTGTATAATATAAAAATATAGGAGGAATTGTATGAAAAATTTGAAATTAGGTTTAGCAGTTTTAGCGATTGCAGCATTCACAGGTATAGCTAATGCTGGCGGAGTCGGATATATTGATTATGCGAAGGTAATTGATAATTATGATTACGCTAAACAGGTTACTAAAGAAGTTGATGCTAAAGGTTTAGAGATGCAGCAGTTTCTTGTTGATAAAGAAAAAGAATATAAAGCTTTAGATACACCTTTAAAGAAACAAACATTTGAAGCTAAAACAGCAGAAGAATTCAAAGCAAAACAAGAAGCATATGCTACATTAAAGAATAAAAGAGAACAGGAAGTTTTTACCAAGATAAGAGATGCTGCAAAGGCTGTAATGGTAGAACAAAAGCTCGATGCCGTAATGGACGTAAGAGCAGTATTTGTTGGCGGTGTTGATATCTCAGACAGCGTTATTGCAAAATTAAAAGGTGCTAAAAAATAATGGATTTCATAAGCCTTATTGAAAAGAAAAAGCAAGGTAAATCGCATAGTAAAGATGAAATTTGTTTTATAGTCAACTCTTTAATGGAGAATAAAGTTTTGGATTCTCAAATTTCATCTTGGCTTATGGCGGTTTATTTTAAAGGTTTGACAGATGATGAAACGGCTTATTTGACACAAGCATTGGCGTCCTCTGGAGTTACAATTGATTTTGGAGACCTTGCAAGCCTTATTGTAGACAAACATTCTACAGGCGGAGTCGGAGATAAGGTTACAATTACGCTAATTCCTCTTCTGGCGGCAGCCGGCATTCCTGTTGCAAAGCTCGCAGACAGAGGTCTCGGGCATGCCGCGGGAACTGTTGATAAGCTGGAGGCTATTCCTGATTTGAATACGAATTTAACTATTCAGGAAATTGTTAATCAGGTTAAGAATATTAATGCAGTTATTGCTTCTCAGGCAGAAGAATTGGCTCCAGTTGATAAAAAACTTTATGTTTTAAGGAATATTACCGCAACCTACGATAGTGACGCCCTTTTAGCCTCGTCAATAATATCAAAAAAGATTGCATCGGGTGCAAATAATATTATATTAGATGTAAAATACGGCTCTGGGGCTTTTATGAAAACGCCGGAAGATGCGGTGCATCTTTCAAAATTAATGGTTAAAATAGGAAAACTGCTTAATAAATCCGTAACAGCAGTTGTAACATCAATGGAAGAACCTTTAGGCCGTGCCGTTGGGAATTCTCTTGAGGTTATTGAGGCGATAGAGTTTCTAAAAGGGAAAATCGAAACAGGTGATTTGGCAGATTTGACTTATTATTTTGCAGTTACGGTTCTTATGAATATGGATATCTATGATGATAAGGCAGAAGCTGAAAGATATTTAAGGACTCTTGTTCATTCCGGCAAAGCTCTTGCAAAGTTTAGGGAACTTATTATTGCCCAGCGCGGAAATACGGAAGTGCTTGATAATTATGATAAATTTGTTCTTCCCGCTTTTAAAGTAGAGTGCGAATCAAAAAAGAACGGTTATGTTCAATATATAAATGCATTCAATATCGCAAGAGCAGCAAAAATCCTAGGCGCAAGCAGAGAAAACAATTCCGCGCCGATTGATTTGAGCGTAGGAATTTATCTTAACAAAAAGAGCGGCGAATATGTAAATAAGGGCGAAATTCTTTATACAATTTATTCTAATGACGAAGATAAAACAAAAATTGCTCAAAAATATTGTGATGAGGCGTTTTCTATTAATGACAGTAAACCGTGTCATAAAAATCTAGTACATACTGTAATCGGAACAAAAGATGAGGAAGATGATGTTTAATAAAAAAATGCAATATGTAATAAAATCAGTACCAACAGACGATAAGCAGGCTTTAGAAAATTTATTGAATGAAATGTCTGAAGAAGGCTGGGATTTGTATACAATGCATGAAGTTGAGACGGATACTTCCTATGATTTTAATTGTATTTTTATGCGTGAGAAACAAGAAGAGGCTGAGGATGATTTAGATGATATTGTAAACATTACCAGTTTCAAATATCGTATGGAGAAGATGCTAGCAGCTCCATCAAGCCCTTATGCTTCTTGTAAAGAAATCCAGCTGAAAATTTCAAACCAGAAAGAACGTATAAGAAAAATAAAATCACAACTTGAAAGTGATAATCTTTCTCCAGAGAAGAAGAAACAATTAAATAACCAAATGTCTGATGAACTTAGATTGCTGGATAGTTTAAAGCAGACATTGGTGAATGAGATTTCTCCGGATGCAATGTATAACACGATAAAAGAAGAAAAGTTTGTTGTTAATTTATCGGAAGAAATTTTGGAAGTTATTTCAATGGAGGCTAATGATAACCTTCTTTCAGAAACTGTCAAAATCAGACAGGAGCTTACGGATAGACTCGGGTATGTAATCCCGCATATTCACTTTCACAACAGTGATGAATTAATGCAGAATGAATTTAATATTAAAATTCATGACATAGAAGTTTTTCGCTCTGTTGTATTTCCTGGCTATATTGCCTTTTATAAGGACGAGTTAAAAGGGTATAAAGTTACAGAAGAGGATTATGTTGTAGTTGATGATATAACAGGGAAAAAGCTTATCTGGATTGCGGAAAATAAGGTGAAAGACTTTTGGGTTAGAGGCATGACGGCTTCTGAATACATAGGTGCGGCAATTAAATATATATCCGTAAGGGAAGTTTCTGATATTATGGATTACAATGATATCAACAAGTATGTAGAAAGGGTTATTGAAACAAATTCATTCCTTGTTGATAATATTATTCCCGATTTTATTACAGCTTCTGATTTAAAATATTTGCTTACCTGTCTTATAAGAGAGCGTGTTTCTGTTAGAAACATTGTGTATATATTTGAAAAGATTAATGATTACGCAAATGAACCGACTAAAGAGGATTTGCTGGACAAAGTAAGACTTGCTCTTTCAAAACATATAATAAAAGATTTGGCGCATGACGGAGAAGTTAAAGTTATTGAGTTTTCGGATGAAACATTAGATAAAGTTTCATCATTCTTCAAGGAAGATGAAGAAGAAACGATTATCAGAATTGATGCAAATGAAGTGCAGGAAATTGTTCACAAAGTTGCAAAGTTTGCAAAATCAAAGAAAATAGAAGAGCCTATTCTTGTGGTGCCATTTGATTTAAGGCATATGGTATATGTCATTTTATCAGAATTTATCCCGAATATTACAGTTTTGGCTTATGAAGAACTTGTAAGCGGAAATAATATTAAATTTATTGGCAAGGTATAAAAAAATCTTTTTCACACTTTTTATAGGTAAAAAGTATTAGGCCGACTGGTTAAGGTGCTGACTAATCTCTTTTGTCTATACTAAGTTACTTATGAAGAAAAGAAAGGAATGTGAAAAAGATGAACATTGTAGATCCAATCAGAAAAAAAGAGTACATCAACGGAGTAAAGAGGGTTTTAAGAGAAACCGGAACAAGAAATTTATTGTTGTTTTTATTAGGCATTAATACAGGCTTAAGGGTTTCAGACTTGCTGCTTTTGCGTGTAAGAGATGTCAAAGATAAGGACTCTGTACAAATCAGAGAGAAAAAAACAAAGAAAACTAAAAAATTTCCGATTCCTAAAGAAATAAGGCCTTTTATCAGTGAATATGTAGAACGAAAACCTTTAAGCCGCTATTTATTTAAGAGCAGAAAATCCAATAAGCCTATAACAAGGGTACAAGCTTATAGAATTATAAAAGTAGCCTGTGCAATACAGGGATTAGATCATGCTGGAACTCATTCATTAAGGAAAACCTTTGGTTATCATTTTTATAAGCAGACAAAAGATATCGCACTTTTGCAAAAAATTCTCAACCATTCATCGCAAGATATAACTCTTCGCTATATAGGAGTGACACAGGAGATTATTGAGGACAATTTAAAAATGTTTGCTCTGTAAATGCGGTTTGCGGGTTTTAGAACTAAAACCCGCAATTATAAACATAAAAAAAAGCTATGAACTTTTTATCGTGCATAGCTGTTGATTAGGGATATGTGTATCGTCGTTTTTTAAGGAGT
>CALUQF010000078.1 GCA_944322835.1 Candidatus Gastranaerophilales bacterium
ACGTTTACATTATTCTTTTACGGCATAAATTGAGTAAAACTTTAGGGTTATAAATAAATTTGTTACAAAAATTTACATCCCAAACTTATATATTTTTTTTCTTTGATTTAGTTAAAAGAATTGTTATAATGAATACTATGGACGGATTTAGCGTTAGTAAAATTTTGGCAGGATTGAGAAATCCCGAACTATATTTGAAAAAACTAAAACAGGAAAATATAAACCTGGGAGGAAGTACTTTTAACCCCCCTTCTTTTGCGCAGCCTAAACCACCAGTATTACCGTCCCTGCAGCCGCAAATTGCAGTTATTCAGCAGTTGCAAATGAACCAAATTGCTGCAATGGACAGGTCAATTTATATAAAAAACCTGCTGATGCTTCCACAGACAATGGGTGCAATTTTGCAAATAGTTCAGGATAAAACAAAACCGCTTAATACAAATACGCTGCTTTTGAACGATATTAATCAGGAATTGTTAAAGAACCAAAAAATGATAGCCCAACTGTTTGATGAGATAAGCGAAATTCCATTAAATTCTACTGCTCAAAACGTTCAAACCCAAATAGCAGCAGCTCCGAAAGATGCAGTTATGCTGATTTTTTCTGGAATGATACACCTGCCGGCGTTGCAGGAATTAATACTCAGAAACAGCAAACAAGCGGTTGCTAATCTTATAATCGCTATGGCCTCGGCTTCCAAAAGCGGAATGACGTCCGACCAAATACAAGAAACCCTTAGTATTATTAACTCCTGTGTTTCAATGGCAGAATCTGGAAACCCGAACCAAACAATAAAAAGCCTTATGATGCTCTATATTCCTTGGCTTCCTCTAAATGAAGGGGTTGGTTTTGATTTGGAGATAGAGGCTCCGGACGGTGAAAATGAATCAAATGATTCAAAACTCACAGTTCTTATTCAAACAAAAAATTACGGGAATGTTAAAGGGGTTTTTACTTTGACTACCTCAAATTCAGTTGATATATATATAATCTGTTCCGAAGAATTTCCTAAAAAAATGCTGGAAAAAAGTCTTAAAGAAGAAAGCTCAACCCTTGCAGTACATACAAATATTGATGTCGAATCCGTTGCACCAATCAAAAAAGAAACCTTCGAAAAACCGGAGGCCAAAGTTAACCTGTCTGCGACAAACGAAATGAACCCGTATTTATTATTAATGGCACACGCTTTTATAAGAAACACAATATTTATTGACTCCAACGCCATCTCTGAACAGCTTGCGGCTGATGAACCTAACTCTTAAACGGAATTCTTTTAGCAAGCTGGGTTGAGAGGATTAAAGCTTTTTCTGCAAAGATTATCGGAAGCTTATCTACATTCCCCTGAATAGATACCGTAGAGCGGTTATAAGCAAGACGCTCGCTTACACCGGATAAAACCAAACCATCTATTGTTTTAATAAAACGATTGTAAACACTATCAATATTTAAAGATTTTACCAGAGCCTCTGTCTTAACCGGAACAATTGCCCAGTTTATTCTCCCCCCGCCAATTAAAAAATTATTAATTTTTTCGGCAATAATATTCAAATTGTTCGGGTTATTATATGCATCAAAAGAAATTATATCCGCACCGGCTTCAAGCGGAATCTGCCAGTCGCATTTTTCAAAACATTGAATTCCGACAAGCCCATGGTACTCTTTTATTTTGTTTATAACCTTTGTAAACAAATTAATAACAGTTTCTCTGGTCACATCTTCATTTTCGCGCTTAATGTCACCATAGTGCGAGAATAAAGGCTCTTCAAGAATAATTATTGGAACCGTATCAGGAGAAGCTTCTTTGATTTTGTTAATAATCCACATCGCTTTCACACTAACCGCCTGAATAACCAGCTTTCTATAACATTTATCCGCCAAAATATGCTGGTCATCTTTGTTTGTTAATAATTGTGCTATAGTAAACGGCCCTAAGAGATTAACCACAGTTTCTGCAGGTTTTATACGTTTCAAGATTTGAATATATTTGGGTAAAAAGAAAGAATTGATTTTATACTTCTCCAAATTTTCAACATAAGGATGGTTAAAAACACTATCCAGCTCCCGCAGCCCTTGCTTGAACTCATCAGTGTCTTTTTTAAAAACAGCTTTCTTTCCTTTAACAATAACTCCCGGAATATTCTCTAAAGTTCTATAACACAGGTTCTCATGCTCATCAGCATGCGGAAGCATTGCAAGATAAGGCACATTCTCAAACAATTTAACCATCATTTTTGTGGTCAACTTGTCGTCAGTATATGGTAAATCCCCGTAAGGTAGACATTTAAAGGATATTCTTGCCATAATGTTCTCTCTTGTAACAAAAAACGTGCCGATTTTTTTTATAAAAAGCCGGCACGTTTTTTTTGTAATTTAAACTACGCTTCAGCTTCTTCAGTTTCTTCGATTGTTTCTTTAACAACTTCAGATGCTGTAACAACAACTTTGAGTTCTGATTTAACTTTAGAAGTCAATTTGATTAACATAGTGTATTCACCGATTTTGTTGATAGGTGCATTCAAAGAAACAGTTTTTCTGTCAATTTCAATACCAGATTTTTCTTTGATTTCTTCACAAAGTTTTTTAGTTGTAATAGTGCCGAATAATTTTCCGCTTTCACCGGCTTTAGCTGAAAGCTCGATTGAACCTAATTTTTCAATTTGTTCAGCTTTTGCTAAAGCTTCTTGATGTAATTTTTCTTGCTTAGCTTGAATTCTTGCCATATTTTGTTCTCTGTTTTTAAGAGCACCTTCTGTAGCAACTTCAGCTAAATTTTTTGGTAAAAGAAAATTTCTTGCGTAGCCGTCTTTTACATTAACTAAATCACCGGCTTCACCAATATTTTGCACTTCTTTTTTAAGTATAACCTGCATATCTTTTTCTCCTTTAACTATTATTAGGCTAGTATAGTTTTTATAATACCAGATAAATATTAATTGTCGAGAGTTTACTTAAAATAAGTTCATAAAATTTCCCAGTCTCTGTAATTATAACATATAACCAAAACCTATTTTACTCAATTTCTCCGATTAAATCATATTCTGTTGAACTTGTAATTTTAACCGTTTCAATATCACCGGGAATTACAATTTTATTCGTCTGAATATTAACGACCCCGTCAATTTCAGGCGCATCATATTCAGTACGGGCAATAACCGCTCCTTCATCTGAACAACATTCAATTATACATGGCAGCGTTTTCCCTACAAAAGATTTATTTCTTGCAGCAGAAACTTCCTGCTGAATTTTCATAAGCTTCTTATAGCGCGATTTTGCAATCCTTGTGTTTACACGATTAGGCATATTATACGATGGAGTTCCTTTTTCACGGGAATAAATAAATACTCCCATTCTATCAAATTTCATTTCCTGAACGAATTGGCAAAGATGTTCAAAATGTTCTTCTTTTTCTCCGGGATAACCAACAATAAATGCAGTTCTTATTGCCGCACCCGGGATTCTTTTTCTGATATTTTCTATCATCGGGCGGTAGTCAAAGGCCGGGCGATTCATCATGCGTAAGATTTCCGGGTGTGAATGCTGCAGAGGAATATCAATATATTTTGCAACTTTATCTAATTTTGCAATAGTATCAAGCAATTCATCACTCATCATTGTAGGATAAGCATACATTACTCTTATCCAGCCTAAGCTATCTATTTGATTTAATTCTTCAAGAAGTTTTGGAAGCATAGGTTTTTGATAAATATCAATACCATAACTTGTTGTATCTTGAGCAACCAGGATAATTTCAGTCACTCCTTTGTTAACCATTTTTTTTGCTTCTTCTACTATACATTCAATTTCCCTTGAATGATAATTGCCTCTTAAATACGGAATAATACAGTATCCGCATCTGTAGTTACAGCCGTCTGCTATTTTAATATAGGAACTTGCTCCCATAGTAATCTGCTGGCGTTCAATATTTTCAGGATAAATGTATTCAGGGTTCGGATTTACTCGACAGATGTATTTATCAGACTCTAAGATATCAACAATTTTAGTAAAGTCTGTTGTCCCTACAACCGCTGAAATCTCAGGAATTTCTTTTTTGAGCTCTTCAGGGTGTTTTTGCGAAAGACAGCCGGTTACGATAACCCGCTTTCCCTTTTCGATAAGCTCTAAAATAGAACGTATAGACTCCCTTTCTGCATCACAAATAAATGAGCAGGTATTAACAATTACTGTATCAGTTTCATCTTCATTAAGCGTTACTTCATATCCATTTTGGGCAAGTATTCCTAAGATGAGTTCTGAATCAACAAGATTTTTCGCACAGCCGTGACTTATAAGAGCTATCTTTTTCATAGGTGTATTCTAGCATAAACTAAAATGAGTGTCAGTTAGTTTCTTCAAATGTGCAATTTTTGTATTACAATTGATATATTATGAAAGTCGATTTACATATACACAGCAACTGTTCTGACGGAAGTGACAGTGTAGATGAATTATTAAACAAAATTAAAAAAGCAGGCATTGATGTTTTTGCACTTACTGATCATGATACAACAGAAGGCTGTAAAGAAATAAAAAAGTTAAATCCTAAGGGATTTATTCCGGGCATAGAACTGACATGTTTATGCGGAAATATTAAATGTCACATTTTAGGATACGGAATTGATATTGAAAATCCTAAACTAAAAGCTTTAATAGAGAAAGGGAAGGACTTAAGACGTCAGAAGCTTGAGACCAGAATAAATTTTTTAAAAGACAAATGGGATATAGAATTAACCACTGAAGAGAAAGAATGGCTATATTCAAGAAAAAGTGTTGTTAAAACTCATCTGGCTAATATACTTGTAAAACGCGGTCTTGCTGCTAACAACATTGAAGCAATGAAAAAATACCTGGATGATTGTAAAACCGGTAATACACGCTTTGACGGCCAGGAAGCAATAAGTGTAATAAAAGATTCAGGAGGTTTTGCCGTTTGGGCTCATCCGTTAGGCGGTGAAGGAGAAAAACACATGGCGCCGAATGATTTTCTTCCCAGGCTTGAGATTATGAAAGGGTTTGGTATTCAAGGCTTGGAGTGTTTTTATTCCCGTTATACGGAAGAAGAAATTGAATTTCTTGTTGAATGCGCACAAAGTAACAATCTTATTATCACAAGCGGCAGTGACTATCACGGAACCAATAAAGATATTCCTATAGGTAAAATTACAAGTGATGAATAATTAACTGTTATTTATCAGTTTATTGGACGGAGCTATCTTCATCTGTAAGGTTTGTCTTTGTTTCTTCAGAAGAATTAATGTGCTCTTCACTGTTACTACTTTGGGTTTCGTCTTCCGTATCATTTGATACAGCTTTTGCATCATCAGCCTTTGCTTCTTCTATTGCATCTTCTTTTGTTTTGAATACGAGATAAAAATCATCGCCAACATTTATATCAAGCTGTTTGCCTTCGCTTATGTAAGAGAGTATTGATTGTTCATAAGCATTAGCAACTCCGGATTTAAATCTGTTATGCTTTTCGTTTTGAGCAAATCCCTGTACAAAGGCAACGCCGGTTGAAAATCCTTTAACAAAGAAATTTCCTACAGAAAGGGCGGCTTTTTTTACTACTGTTCCGGCCGGAATCTCTTTTATCTCTTCTTTGGATAAAACAAATTTTGAATATTTTCCATAAAATTCATCTTCTATAGTACAGGTTGCACCATTAACTGTATAAGACAAAGGTCTTACATAAAATGTTGCATTTCTTTTTCCGCGTTTTGGATCTACTACTAAAAGTATTTTACAATTGAGAATTGAATTTACTGCTATATCATATTCTCCAAGAGTATAGTCCTGTAAAACCTTTACCTTTATCGTTTCCGTTGGAGCATCAGTTTTGAATCCTTCTAACGCCACAACTTTCATCTGTACCGCAGCTTGACAGGCTGTTATCTGTAAAAACATTAACGCTAATATTAATAAAATCTTTTTCATAAAGCTCCTCCTTTATATAAGATGATTATTTTGCAAAGAATTGACAACATCTTTTATTGCAGCCTTGGTTTTTTCAAGAAAACTCTCTGCAAGTGATGTATCAAATTTTGATTGCAAAACTTGCAGAATATCTGCCTGCAAGTATGCGTACAAAAGCGAAGATTTTACGATAGAAGATACCAACGCCGGTGAAAAAACACCTTTTGAAAGCAGTGATATTACATTATTTATTAAAAATAACTCGTTTTGTGTCCATTCTTCTGTCTTAAACTTAAACGGCTGAGCCTCTCCTAATATAAAAGGAGTTCCTGTGGCCGGAAATATCAAAGGTATATCGCTTAGAGGAACATTTTTCATTCCTTCAATCAAAGCTCCGAAAGAGGTTGTATTATATACTTCTTCGCCGTTATTTAAATCTTTAATCAAAGCTTCAAAATGCGGTATAAATGCTGCATAATCATCTCTTGTTGCAACAAGCCCGCCAGTTGCCGATTTAACCTTGACGATGTTTTTGCTTACAGAGCCGACTGTGATTTGCGAATCTGAAATTTTATTTATTTCTTCGCCTGTAGAATACAAAATATCGCCCTTAAACGCCAAATCAAGTCCTGAGAAAATAATCTTGCTGAAACCAAGCTTTACCGCGCAAACGTAAGCCATTGTTGCAGCAGAGCCACCGAATTCATACGACTTTATAAAAAGATTATATTCTGCAAGTTTTTTTACTACAAAATCATTTTCAGAAAAAGTTATAAAATGCCGTTTAAAGTTTTTATTCAAAATCTGTGAATCTGATTTTAAATCAGAAATACAGTTAATCTTGCTGCAAAAATCTTCCAGCCCGGTTAATGTTACATTAATATATCGTGCATCCATACAGACAGCAAAATCTGGAACAATTCCGTTTGCTTCAAGAGTACGTAAGACCTTATTTACAGCAAATATTACAAATTTATCTCTGTTAGCTTTTATAATCTCTATATTTTCAGCTAAAGAAGGCCCTGCTGCAAGGATAAGAGCCGTTTGTCCGGTAAAGCTTCCTTCTAAATCAGAAAGCCGGTAAACTGAAGAACTATTCACTTTGGCAATATTTCTCAAAGCATTCATCAACCATCTTTTTGAAAATTTTATGATGGTATTAACATCTACCATTTTGCTCTTACAAGCCTCGTAAACTTTCTGGGTAAGCTTTAATAATTCCTGACTCTTAACAACTGCATAATTTTTCAAATATACAATTTCTACCTTATCTTTTGTTATATAGCTCGAAGATAATTTGCGCAGCAGCTCGTTTAAATCATCCGTGATATAAACCCTTCCGCTTGCAAGATGTTCGGATATATCAACATTATTCAACACAAAATGCAATAATTCCGTATCAGGTTCGTAAACATAAATCTTTGAATTGTACGTGTTATAAACCTCATCCAGTAAATACCCAAGCCCTATTCCAAATGTAATAATAATATCATTGGCTTCCATCGGATGCTTAATCGTGCTTTTCAGCATTGTTTTTATGGCTTCTCTCGGGTTATTTATGTCATCAATAGGCACATTGTTCTTCATCAAAAGATAATCATTTGACGGTGTCATGCAATATGACATATTCTTGCTGGATTTTTCCAATGTAATCTTTTTCAACCGTTCTTTCAGCGGTTCATTATCTATAAACTCTAAATTCCTATCAAACATACCACTTCCTTTTAGGCAATTAATTTAAAAATAACATGCTTTTTAAGAAATGTAAAGCTAATTAGCGGAATTTCTCTCATCTACACGAGCTTCAAACTGTCTGAAAATATCATTCCCAACGAGCTGCTCAAGACGCGAACGCTTTTCAAAGAAACTGCCGCGGGCTTTTATTTGCTCATCGAGCGCTTCACGATAAAAAGTATCCGTGATTAATATAACCTCTTTTGAGAGATTCTGGGAATTTTGATAATTATTATATCTCATTTTAACCATATCTGTTGTCATGTCATATAGCTGTCTTGCTGTCATATAATCATAATACATATCGACAACTTTTTGCTGCAAATCATCCACTTTTCTTACGAGTATAATCATATCTGCATCAGTTACTTGCGAATACTTGTAATTCAATTGCTTTTCATCCTGAGACATAATGCCTAAAGTATTTCCGCCGATTAACGCTGCACTTGCAAGAACTGGGTTTCCCATACCCGCACCTAAAAATGTCGACATACCGGCAATTGTTGTTAAAACTTTTTTTACTGCACCCGCGTCAGGCTTATCTTTATCAGGATTTGACAATTTATAGATAGCAAATTTTATGGTATCGCTGTTTGTTGCGGCTCCCTGCCATAACAGAGACAAATCCTCAAGCATTTCGTTATAATCGACTTCTACGGATTTAGATATTTCCATTGCCATCTTTTTTATGCTTAAATCCGCATATGTTAAACCTTCGCTGTATGCTTTTTCTTCTTTTATAATAACCGGTTTTACCTCAATTTTCCCGCTTACATCTACTTTATTTTCTGGAATATCTGTTGTCCCGAGACGAAAAAAAATATCTTTTGGTGTTGTAATATCATCCAAATTTACTTCGGCTAAGGCCGGATATACAAGCATAGAGAATAGAAGAAAAGATGCGATAAGCTTATTTTTTATCATTCTTTCCTCCTTTCTTATTATCTTTTGCCGGTTTTTTCTCATCAACTTTTGTTCCGTCTTTTAACAATACGGAATTAAAATCATATTGATAAAGCTCTAATGCGTCAACTACTTTCTTTCCTGCAAGTCTTTGAAGCTGAATATGGTATTTTTTCGCTGATTGTTCAAGGTTAAATTCCTGAATTCTCATAGCGTCATATAGAGAAGATGAGATAGCAATTTCTAATACATCACTGCCTTCTAGAGCTTTAGAGTAATTTCTGCTGTATAAAATCATCTTTGAACGTGTGTCTTTGAGTTGGCTCAAAGTATTTTTGTAATTGTAATAAGAGCTAATCAAAGAGTCTTGCAAATCCTCAATCATGCTTGCAAGTTCAATAACCTCGGTATCCGTAAGCGGAGTTTCCTGCGGCATTGTTTTTTTATTAATCAAGCCTTGCGCAAGCCTTC
>CALUQF010000079.1 GCA_944322835.1 Candidatus Gastranaerophilales bacterium
GTAGGTTCAACCGGCAGCAATGGTTCAACACGATTTGGTTCAGTCGGTCATACAGGTTCATTTAGTTATTCAAGCGGCAGTACATATTATAACTCCTACAGAGGCAGTGTAGGTTCAACCGGCAGCAATGGTTCAACACAATTTGGTTCAGCTGGTCAAACTGGTTCATTCAGCTACTCAACCGGCAGTACATATTATAACTCCTACAATGGTAGTACAGAAAGTACAAAAACTAATAACCATTCCAATTCTGCTAATGTTGAAAAAAGTAGTGCAGCTAATGCTAATGGGGGAACAAGTCATAAGGTCTCAATAAATATAGGCTGGACAAATACTCTTTTCTCATCTCCTGAAGACATAGAAACAGAAAAAGCTTCAAATAATGATACATCAAATTCAGGACATAATAATTTATCTTTCTCAAATAATTGGCATTCTGCTCAAAATAATATCTTATCTGCATCAAGACCGATAAGTAATATTACTCAAGATATAATCTCCAATGCAATTCATAATACAGTGTTGCCCCAAATGCCTTCCGGCGTTGTTTCTGTTGGTGTTAGTTCCGTTAAGACACAATTATATACAGTAGAAGAACTTGTTAATAAATATGGCTTTATACCTGAATATATCGGACTTTATTTTGATAAAGCACCTGATTATAATTTAGATAAAATACTTGGTATTAATGTTGATAATACAACAAATAGTACGGTTCAGAAATATACTTTAAAATCGGAATTTAAGTCTATTTCTGAGGCTTTAGTCACAATGAATAACTATGAAGCATATATTGATAATCTCATTCTAAATAATTTTCTAAATGACAAGAACAAAGTAAGTAATGAGCAATCAATAATGACGCAAAGTTCTTCTGGCGTACAAATCACAAAAGAAAATTATCTTGATTATGCAAAAGAAATAAATTTGAAAACAGGAACTGAAGCCGATAAATTACATAAACAAGCTTTAGATAAGTTTATAAAAGATTTTTCAAGCGGTAATTTGGCTATTGACCAAGTCCAATTAATTTTGGATGCTATTGGAGTACAAAGCATACAAACTAAGAATTCTAATGGAAATTATACAATAAATTTCTCATTTGGAGATATAAATTATAGTATCACATGTAACAAAATTGCAGCAGCTCAAGGAACAGATGATGTTACAGTAGATGTTTATAGTGATGAAGATTTTTCTTTTATATTCAATGATGAAGAGATAAAAGAGATGTTTACTCCGGTTGCAAGTAACGATTCTTCTGCAACTTATTATGTCCTGAAATCAAAAGACGAATTAAAGGAAGTTTTTATAAGTAAATATCCAGATTTAAGCCCGGAAGCTGCAGGGTTTTTGTTTGAATATCAATACAATACTATACAACAAGCTCTTGAAAATCCAGTCGAATTGTTATTATCTGAGGGGGCATATGTTACAAATGATAGTGCACAAACAAAATATGAACATATGCAAACTCTTCATCAATTATACTCTAGCATGGATATTGCAGTTGAAACTTTCCAATTATTACTGAATGCAGCGCCACAATGTAATTTAACAGAAAAAGATTTTGTAAATAATACCGATATTGTCTATGCCTTTTCTGCAATGACAATAAACAATAACCCTTCCCAAACCTTAGAAGAACTGAAAGAATACTTGACTACAGCCAAGAGTACTAATATAAAAGATTTGCTTACAACAGAACTAAAAGAATATTTAGATGCAAATCCAGATAAAGAATTGTTACAAACATACTATGCAGCAGTAAGTATAAGTTATGACGTAGAAACAATGGTTGGACAACCATCTTTTAATGAAGAAGAGATAAAGAATATAACAGATAAAGTTATGGATACAATGTTAAATGATCCAGAATATTCCAAGATGGAATTTAACTATGACAACTTTATCAAACTGTATAAACATGCTTTAGGTGTTGAAAGTATATATTTTGATCAATTTAGTATTTGCGTAAGCATGTATAGTTCAATATACCAGTTGCTTTCAGAAAATGGCATAAAACTTCCTGACGAGACCGAAAGTGATACGAATGAATCCTTGACTTTTGCAGAAGTATATCAGAAGGGGATGGAAATTCTGGAACGTCAAAATGATAACACTCAAACATATGGTGTTAATAAAAGAGTAGATTTTGACGGGGGTGTTAATATCCATGCTCCAGGAGCCGATATTAGTTATAATGCTGATTCTTTCTGTAGTTTTGTATTAAAAGAAGCAACAGATTGGGCAGCTAATAGTGCAATGTCAATCGTAACAAGTTTCTGTCCTGCAGCTAAAGTTATAAAAGCCACAATGTCTATTATCATAGGCTCGATAAGTATAATAAATGCAAAAAATGCAACTGAACGGGCAATAGCAATTGGCCAATTGGCATTGTCTTTGTGCGGCGACCTTATACCAGGATTTAAATTTTTCCCTAAATCAGTAAAAAATAAAATTCTTAATGGAGTAATTCAATTCGCAAATATAGCTATTCCAAGGCTTATTGGGTATGCAAGTTTTTCTGTAAAGCATGAAACCCCAGAAGAGACAGGCGTTGAAATAGGTGGCGGGAAAGAGCAAGATAAAGATGGTTATGTTTCCGACGATTCAAGCTATGTAACCAATAAGTTTGTTAAATATCCTCCAAAGTTGACTACTGCAGATTTAACACATACGGAGATTCTAAATGTTGCCGGATTTACTATAAAAACGACAAGTTCTTGGGTAGATAAGTCAGGGGCTGTATATGACGAGGATGGTTGCCGTGATATAATACCAGGAAAACAACAAGTGGTAAAAGCAGAGTTTATAGGAATGGATGGTCAAAGTTATTCATATGATGATTTGCAGATGATGCAGGCTATGGGAATAATAACTATTTGTGCTAGTGATGAAACAGAACTTCAGACTAAAGTGCAAGCAGTTATACAAGCCGCAAATAATGAAAACCCGGCCTTAACTATCAATGATTTTTCTACACCAGGTGGTAGTATCGCAAATGCTGAAATTTCACTTCAAAAGACATTAGCAGAGATAGATGAAGGGCTTGTCGGTATTTCACTTGCAGGAATTGACTATATGTCATATATGGATCCTATGGTAATATCTGTTATGCAAGTTGCGAATGCCTCTGGAATTCCGGCAGATGATCTAATGCCAATGTTTGAAATGGAAATGGCAAAAGCTATACAAAAGGCTATTTATGCGCAAACTCACAGTGTTGGTGCTACTCTTGTTTCGGCAGATCAAATCACACCGGAAATGATCCTAAAGGCAGCAACACCAGAGCAACTCAGATTATATAAAGCTTTAGAAGAATATACTCACCTCGGTCTTATAGATTTAGCCGGGTTAGGATATACTGTAGTAAAATACGAAGAAGGAGGCGAACTATATGTTGCATGATATTAAATTGTTATCACAAAATGGAACTAACATTTCTTTTCAGAAAAAAAATAATCCTGTTGAAAAGGATTATCTAAATAGTTCTTTATGGGAATTCTATAAAAACTTCGATGATAATCAAAATAACATACTAGAAAACAAAGAAATAGAAAAAATAAAAGAACTCTTGCTGAATGCAGCAGGAGAAGATAAAATTCTTGATGATAAAGAATTAGATAGAATTTCAAAACAATACGGAATTCCTAAAGATATAGTCAAAAAAAGTATTATCACTTTAAGCGCTGATACTATTGCGGATGATATACAAAGTAATTTGCAGCCTGGCATGCTAAAACGCAAAGACATGGACGCTGCTGCAGATTTGATACATAATAAAATCAATAAAAATAATGTAACAGAAATTTGGGATAGATATCAATTGAGCAGCGATATTAAAAATTCTTTATTTAATCTGGTTCTGGTTTCCGATACTTCTTTATCAACTGATATTTTGAAAAATTATCCCTTGGATGAAGCCGCAAAACTCTTAAAAAAACTTGTATCAGATATGGCTGCTCGTGCTCAGGATGCAGGAGTTGATGTTAAAGATTTAATTCAAAACTACAATACTGCACTGAAAAATAATGACAAAAAAACGATGGATTTGGCTGTGAGAGAACTTGGCGCCAGATTGACTTATGATAATAAATTGAGTGTATTAATAAAATCCCACGTCCAAAAAATAAAACAGGCTGATATAACAGAAACAAATCGGATTGAAGCAGAATATTCTGCTCTAAATGCTGGTCTGCAACCGACGGATGATATTGTCGGTGATAATGTTTTAGGAAATACAAAGACAAAAGCTAACACAAAAGAAGCTAAAGTTGTTTTGGATATTTTGAATAAATTAATGTCAGAGTCAAGCTTTAAAGAAAGAGTTGATGCTTGTATTAAAAAAGAAAATAATTGTTTTGGCATATATTTTCCAAATATAAATAGAAGTTATTGTACAACAGAAAATGGTTTAATAACAAGTGGATTGCTAGAAGAAGGTGTAGTTGGTGACGGCGATATGTCAGCCCTTGTAGCATCAATCATGAGACAAATGCAGATTGATAATATAAAAACTTCAAATCCTCAAGAAGTAGAAAAATATATAAAAGAATTATTTACTCCTAAATTAACAGGCCGCTTTAGACCTATCGGGAAATAACGCAATAATAATTGTTTTTGTAAGAAGCAAGCGCAGCACTAACCCTAAGATATACCAGAATTGTTTTTCAACTTTATAGTGCTGTGATTGCTTCTTGAATTCATCAATAAAATTTTGTAACAAAGTGTAACAATAAGGCAATTTTATAAATACTTGAATTTTTATATAATTAGGGAAATAGATTAAGTTAATATAGGGGTTTTTATGACTGTTACAAGTACTATTTTGAGCAATGGAAACTGCTGTAACAAATTATCGAATCTAAAGAAAACAATCGGCCTTGGAGGAATTATAACTGCCGGATTTAGCATATTTGAATTTTTAACTGTTCCTGACGCTTTTAAACTTGATTATAATACCGATGGTAAAAAAGTCGAAGGGGTTAATTGGAAATCCGGTTTTAAAGAACTGGGAAAATCAACTATTAAATGCGCCGGATATCTAGCTGTTCCAACAGCCATTTTAGGGCTTGCCGCCGGTGCCGGAGTTATAACCGCCGCATTAATCGGCCTAGCCTCCTTTGGTTCAACTTTTAGTTTGTCATCTCTGTTCGAAAAACTCCTGCCTGAAGAACAAAAACTTGTAGCAGAAGCTTGCAAAGAAAAAGGGATTGATATTAATAAAAATGACGAAATGCAAACTTATCTAGCTTGATTTATATTTTCATCCGGCTTTTTATCTTCCACCCATACTAGCGTGATTGGCAGGTTGAAAGAACCAAACGGATTGGATACCGCTTTGTCATACTTATTTATTTTTCTATTCAACAATTTAAAAAAACTTTTTACTTTCATATTTATATATTTACATTGAATTAATCCTCTTTAATCACCGTAAAGCATTAATCAAAAAATTTTATATAAGCAGAAAGTATTATATTATTTCTCAAAACCAGTTGCACAGGTTTTCACGGCATAAATCATTCTCCAAAACTTTAAGAATGTTTGTTCTGGTCATCTCATATGTAACAGGAGTAATGGAAATTTTATTGTTTCTAACAGCTGCAATATCAGTAGAAGCATCTTCCGGCTCGTTAATTAATTCTCCGGCCATCCAATAATAAACCTTGCCTCTCGGATCAATCCTTTTTTCGTAAGCGTCTGTAAACATCCTGCTTCCGAGCTCAGTTGCCGCAACCCCGCCAATATCTTCTTTTTCTAACCCGGGAATATTTATATTCAAAATGGTTTTAGACGGGAATTTTTTTATATCTATTTTATTTAATAAATCTGCAATAAATTCTGCCGAAACCTTAAACGCTTCATACTCTGTGTTCATACTTGCCAGAGATGTTGCTATACTGGGATAGCCCATCATTGCCCCTTCCATAGCGCAGCTTACAGTTCCGGAATAAAGAATATCAGCCCCCAGGTTCGGCCCGTGATTAATACCAGAAATAACCAAATCCGGCAATTCTTCCCTTTCTAAAATCGCATTTATTGCCAATTTGACACAATCACCAGGAGTTCCGGTTGTCATCCAGCATCTTTTGGCTCCATATTTTGCATCTACTTCTTCTACCCTTAAAGGAGTTTGCAAAGTCAAAGAATGCCCCGCAGCACTTCTTTCTCTATCAGGAGCCACTACATAAACATCATGCACAGGTGATAATGCTTCAATTAAAGCTCTTATCCCGTTCGCCAAAATTCCATCATCATTCGATACCAATATTTTCATTAAAACTCCTCTCATGTCAAAATCTTTAATTGCAAAATTATTATAACATTAGTCCTGCATAAATAAAAGATAAAACATTGATTCTACAGGCGGCAGTAAATCTGCGATTTACTGCCGCCTTATATTCTGCAGAAAATCATACGAGATGTGCATTTTTTGGAACGACTGTTACACCGCCATCAGAAACATAGAAACCCCGGGCAATGTCCTCATCTTTATTAACCCCGATTTTTGTATAGGGAGGAATATCAACATTTTTGTCGATAATAGCTTTTCTGATTTCAGAATACCTTCCGACGTTAACATTCTCCATCAGAATACTGTCAGATACTTGCGAGTAACTGTTGATTTTGACTTTAGGCGATAATATACATCTTGAGAGCATTCCGCCTGATACTATACATCCTTCGGATACCATAGAATTTGTTGCCATACCTACTCTGTCACCTTCCTGCCATATGAATTTTGCCGGAGGATAGTTGTAGTTAAATGTTCTTATTGGCCATTCTTTTGAATAAAGATTTAATTCGGGCTCATAGTCTAACAAATCCATATTAGCCTGCCAGTAAGCATCAATACACCCTACATCACGCCAGTAGCCTTTTTCTTTTTCTGTCATACCCGGAACATCATTATCGCTGAAATTGTAGATATATACCCTTTTCCCTTGATTCAAAAGCATAGGGATAACATTTTTCCCAAAATCGTGATTAGATTCTTCAATTTTTGAATCCTCCTCAAGGGCGTTAAGAAGGATATCCTTATTAAAAATATAATTTCCCATAGAAGCCAGACACATATCAGGTCGGTTTGGCATTGGCTTAGGCGGAGTCTGAGGTTTTTCAACAAACCCTGTAAGCCGCCAATTGTCATCTACCTCTATTATTCCAAATTCGTGCGCGTCAACTATTGGAATAGGAATTGCAGATATAGTTAAATCGGCATAATTTGATTTATGAAACCTCAACATCTGTCTTACATCCATTTTATAAATATGGTCACCGCCAAATACACACACATAATCAGGATCTTCATCTTTTATATGAAATGCGTTTTGAAAAACCGCATCCGCTGTCCCCTGATACCAAGCTCCACCTGTCCTCATTTGTGCCGGAACCAAATCTACATATTGGTTAAGAAAAGGAGAGAGTGCCCAGCCCCTGGTTATATGTTTGTTTAAAGAATCAGATTTATATTGGGTTAGAACCTTTATCTTATAGAAACCGGAGTTGATAAAATTGTTTAATACAAAATCAACTATCCTGTACCTTCCACCAAATGGTACTGCAGGTTTTGCCCTATCCTGCGTTAACGGGTGCAGTCTTTTTCCCACGCCTCCTGCTAAAATCATTACTAAAGCGTCATTTATTGACATATAACCTCCTAATCTCTTTTATTATTCTATCAAATTTTCCAATTTATTGAAATCATCCTTTAGAATGGTATATTTGTGCATGATATAATTTAGATATGAGAAAGATTAGAAAGCTTTATTATTTCGATAAGAAAAATATGCAGGAAATGATATCATTTCTGAATAACAGGGATGCATATATTAACAGTATCATGTTTAATCCGCTTATTCCATTGCATCATCTTCTTCCTCTAAGATTCAAATTTTTGCCCGAAACATATGTTTTGAAGGATAAAAATGTAATTAAGGGTCTCATTACAGTTGCGCCTTCCAGATGTCCGTTAAGAAAAATGGAAATCCAGAGACTTTTCTTTGAGGAAAACTGTTATGAAGATGCAAGTGAATTGGTTCAGTATGTTGTCTCAAAGTACAAGGCTATAGGAGCATCTTCTTTTGTTGTAAAAGTTGATGATTTTATGCCGGAGCTTCTAAAAATGTTTGTTTCTAGGTGTGGTTTTAGTCAGATTTCTTATGAAAAGCTATGGAAGGTAAATAATGTCGATGTTGATTTTAACAAAAAGGATTTTCGTGAATTCAGGAATTCTGACTCTCCAACGGTCGCTGCTTTATATAATGAATCTTTGCTTCCGCATATAAGACCTCTTTTAAGTAAAGATGCTAAAGAGTTTAAGGAAGTATATTTTAAAGGTTTATCATATTTTAGTGAGTATAAATATGTGGTAGAAGATAAAAAATCAAAAAATATTCTCTGCTATATTTCCATAATCACAACAGATAATACAAATTATGTGCTGGATATGGTTCAATCTTCCTGGGTTGATATTAATATTGATTCAATTATCAGCTTTGCCTGGAATCAAATAAAAAAACGCAAACAAGAGTTTAGTCTTTACGTTAAAACAAAAAAATATACTCAGCTTGGCGAAAAATACGAGCAGGAGTTTATTAGAAAAAACTTTGAATGTGTACAAAATCAAATAGTCCTGACTAATACTTCTGCAAGAATCTTGAAAGAGTCAGTTCATAGCGGACGGTTTACTATACTTAATCAGGTATTTACCGGTCAGGCTGCTGTGCAAAAACGTCAGCATAAATATGACTTTGCAGAATAATTTTAATTTCGGGCTATGTTGAATTTTTTATAGTAAATGATTGTAAATTTTTGTAAAAAATTTACCTCAGTCGCGTTACTAAAATTTAGAATGTGGCATATATAAAGTATAATAATCAAGGAACGATTAGTATGTTGTATCAAGAAGTAGACGAGCATAACAGAATATTAATTATGCA
>CALUQF010000080.1 GCA_944322835.1 Candidatus Gastranaerophilales bacterium
CAGCCCCCACCCGAATTTCTAAACTCACTAACCGTTCGTTAAGAAATTCTACCCTCCCCCGTGGAGAGGGTAAGCTGAACGCTAAGCGCGGCGGACTCCCTCTCCTTACAGGAGAGGGTTGGGGTGAGGTGGCAGTCAAATTCTCTAACAAGTTTCATTTCCTCCACCTCTCCACGAGGGGAGTGCCACGCCAGGCGTAGAGCCTACCCGCCCCTTGAGGGAGGGTCGAAATTTTCGATTTCGGGGAGGGGTTTTATACGGAGATTGGGTTAATATTTTTACTCCTAAAAATTATCATGGACAGTAGTGATCGCTTGTTCAGAATGACGGTACGCTGGGAGGCGAGACTACTAGCCATTTATATTTATCCTCTGAATAGTTTTTATGAAACGAAGAATGGTAAATTTTTGGGAGCTGTATTCTCTTATTACGATAATTTTCTTATCATTTCATGAGCTTCTTCGTCTTCGGGGAAAATCGTAACAACTCTGTCCAAATACTCAAGAGCCTTATCATTATCTTTCAGCCCCTCATAACATTTGGCCATACTCATTAAAACAGAGATATTATCCGGTTTTTTAGCAAGAAGGTTGTTAAAAATGTTGATGGCTGAATTATATTCTCCAAGCTCGTAATATGTAAGCGCAAGCATATTTTGAGTTTCAATATCCGGATTTTGTTCTACAGCACGGATAAGATATGTCTTAGCTTCTTCAAACTCTTTTCTGGCATATAAAATACGGCCGGCGCAAAACAGAATATATTCGTGGTCCGGATTAATTTTTAATGCTTTCATTATATATTCTTTCGCACTGTCAAGCTGATTTAATATAAGTTTGTTCAAAGCTAAAAATGTTAAAACCAAAACATTATCCGGCTCAAGTTCCAGTGCTTCCTGATAATATCTTTCAGCATCATTGTTTTTTGAAATCGAGTAGAGAAAATTCCCGTATTCGAAAATTATCTCAAAATCATTCGGCGCAAGCCTTAATGCTTCTTTAAATTCGTCCTCAGCATAATCAAAAAGCCGCTTGTTAAGATAAATTATCCCTAAATCCTTGTGTGCTTTTGCAATACTAGGGTTCATTTTGATAACTTTTTTCAAAATTTTTTCTGCCGTATCCGTGTCACACAAGCTTGAAGATAATATTGCATATTGATGTAATATCTCGGGTGTCGGATTGTTTTTCAGAAGAATTCTGTCGAAGATATCCTTTGCTTTATTCGGCTGGTTCGTTTTAATATACAAACTTGCGAGTTTTTGAGCCGGAAGGATAAATTTTTGATTAACATAAACCATTTCTTCAAGCATTGATATTGCAGTCTGTATTTTCCCGAGCGCTTCATAGCAGGTTACAAGATTGTATTTGTAATTTTCTTTTTCAGGATGCTGAATCATCAAAGATTTGTATAATTCAGCAGCTTTTTCATATTGAGCTGTTTTTATCTCAGACATAGCAAGTGCGACTTTAAAACTCTCATCATCTTTATCCAATTCAACAGCTTTTTTTAGATATTCGCAAGCCTCTTTATGATTTTGCATGATTTGATAGGCAGAGCCAAGGTTATAATAAGACATTGGAGCTTTAGGATTTAACTCCAGTGCTTTTTTATAACATTTTACGGCTTCTTCCGGTTGTTTAACTGCCATATAGGACGTTCCAAGACTATTGTATATACCGATATTATCCGGAGATTTTTCCAAGGCCCGCTTAAACGGTTCTATACTTTTTGCAAACTCTTTTCGTTTCATATATGCTGTGCCGATTACAAAATCGAAGATATAATCTTCCGGCTCTATTGCATTGGCAATACAGGCATACTTTATAGCTTCTTCCGGTTCGTTAAGTTTCATTAAAACCACACAAAGAGCCCTATAAGCTTCTGTATATTTCGAACGCATTTTTATAACAGAAATATAAGCATTTTTTGCAGAAATTAAATCTCCCAGATGGTTATAGCAATTTGCTAAATAGAACATAGAAGAGGCATCATCAGGGTTATATTTGATTACGCTCTCGAAATCTGCCCTTGCTCTTGCCCAATCGCTAAGATTTATTGCAGTTAGTCCGGAAAGCTTTAACAATTCTACATTCTCAGGCTCTTCTTTTAAAGCTTCATCCAAAAGAATGCGTGCCTCCATAAAATCTTTATTTCCTACCAGCTCATTAATTCTGTCTATATCCGCCATTATAATTTTATGCTCCAAAATAATTTTTCAAACCTGATGTAAGATTTTTATTTTTACACAGTTTTTTTAATTTAGAAATCGCCCTGTTTTCAATTTGTCTTATTCTTTCTCTTGAAACTCCGTATATTGAGCCGATTTCATCTAAGGTCTTTTTATTGCCGTCATTATTGAGACCGAATCTTAAAATAAGTACATCCCGCTCTTTTGGACTCAACTGATTGAGCATGTTTTTAATATCATCGAGCATGCTCTCCTGTGATACGAGAGAATCCGGTGCGACCGTTGATTCATCTACTATATAATCAATAATTTTATTAGAATCATCTTTTTGGCCTGTAGGGGTATCAATACTAATTGTAGACTGTGTAGATTTTATAATTGAAGTTAATTTTGAAATAGGAATTCCCATCTTGTCCGCAATTTCCTGCTTATTAGGAATTCTACCGAGCTCTGTTGTTAAATCCATCGTTGCTTTTTTTATTTTGTTAATAGATTCAATTAAATGGATAGGCAGACGTATAATTCGTGCCTTATCAGCAATTGCCCTTGTAATAGATTGCTGTATCCACCAGGTAGCATAAGTCGAAAATTTATACCCTTTGGTATAATCAAATTTTTCAGTAGCTTTGATTAAGCCCATATTGCCTTCCTGAATTAAGTCAAGGAATGAAAGACCGCGGCCGATGTATTTTTTTGCAATACTTACAACAAGTCTCAAATTGGCATTAATGAGAACTTTTCTTGCAATTTCACTATGGGTTTCATAAATCTTTTTAGCTACCTCAAGCTCTTCTTCTGTTGACAAGAGCGGAATTTTACCTATCTGCTGAAGATAAATTCTGACAGAGTCATCGGAGTTTACCGAACTCAAACTTTCCTGAGTCTTTGGCTCTTCAATAGCAATAGAATCTTCATCATCTTCAATGGGTTCTATGCTATTAAAATCAACTCCCTCGTCGGAAATATCATCTGCCATTATATTTAAAGTTTCGCTCTTTTTTGTCATATTATTTATCCTCTCAGTCACTTAGTCACTTAATCACTCAGTCACTTTACTTTTTTCTCTCCCGTCCCCTAACACTTTCAAATAATATTATAGCAGCTGCGTTAGAAACATTTAAAGAGTTAAAATTTGTTAACATGGGAATTTTAACAGTAAAATCTGCAAGTTTCAACAGAGACCTTGATATTCCGGCATGCTCGGCGCCCATAATTAGTGCAAAATTCATGTTAGAATAATCAATATCATAATAATTATCTTTTGCATGATGATCCGATGCAATTACCCAATAGTTGTTTTCTTTTAATTTTTGGACTGCGTTAGTGAGGCTATTTACTTTAATTATTGATATATGATTTACTGCTCCGGCACTTGTTTTTTCAACGGTAGAATTAATAAGAACACCGCGTCTTGAAGGAAGGATAATCCCTTTAATTCCTGCGCAAACTGCTGTTCTTATGATTGCACCAACCTTGTGTGAATCCTCATTCCCGTCTAAGATTACAATATTGCCACCGATTTTTTCTATAAAATCATCCAAATCAGTATATTTTACCGGAGAAATCAGCGCAATGACCCCCTGGTGCCTGCCATCCGGTACAAGCTGATTAAGTTTTTGCATCGCAACAAACTGGAAAATAATTCCTTGCTCTTTGGCGAGTTCTTTTATTTTTTCAATTTTAACATCTGCTCCTGACTTTTGGGAGACAAGAATTTTATTGAATTCCCTGCTCCCGCTCTCCAGAGCTTCTATAACAGCATTTCTACCATATATAACAGTGTTTTCCATTATACCGGCACCTTAAGCATTCTATCAATACAGTTATAGCTCCTAAGCCTGATATCCTCATCTAGTGTAATCTCATTTACTTCATATTCAAGAGCATGCCAAATTTCTTCAAGCGTTGTTAACTTCATGCTCTCGCAAAGCATATCATCTTTAATAAGAATAAATTCTCTGTCTGGATAATCTCTTTTTAGCCTGTCAAATACACCTTTTTCAGTTACTATAACAAACTGCTTGTCATGGCTTTTTTTGACGTAATCAATAATTCCGCTTGTGCTTCCGACATAGTCGCCTAATGCGCTGACCTCCGGTTTACATTCAGGGTGTATGAGCATTTTTGCGTTCGGATATTTTTTTCTTGCGAGTTCAATATCCTCAACTTTAACAGCATGGTGAACCGGACAATTGCCGTCATAAGTTATAACCTCAACATCTTTTAACTGCTTTTCTACCCACCTGCCGAGGTTTGCGTCCGGTACAAAAAGCACTCTGTTTGTGTTTAAACTCTTTACAATATCAAGAGCGTTAGAGCTTGTGCAGCAGATATCACATTCGGCTTTAACTTCGGCAGTAGAGTTTATATAGCATACAACCGGTGTGTCCGGATAATTTTTCTTAAAATTAACCATTTGTTCATGGTTAATCATATCGGCCATCAAACATCCGGCATGCAGGTTCGGCAATAATACTTTTTTTGAAGGAGATATAATTTTTGCTGTCTGGGCCATGAAATATACACCTGCAAAAACAATAATATCCGCATTAGTCTTTTCTGCCTGCTTGCTTAAATACAGAGAATCGCCCACAAAATCTGCAATTTCGTCAATTTCAATGTTTTGATAGCTGTGAGCCAATACTATCGCGTTTTTCTCTTCTTTTAACGTTTTAATTTTTTCAATTAAATTTTTCATCTATTTATCCTGTGTACAAAATTTAAGTTTTATTGTACAATAAAAAAAAATAGGAAGAAACAGGCATGGAATTATTTAAGAAGAGTGTAATAGTAGGCGTATCTGTGACTCCGGAAGTAGGTCTGGAAGTTGCACAGATTGATTATGAGAGTCAAACAGTATTAAAATACGGCGTAAAACCTTTAGAATATGACATTAATAGAAGGGCTATTGCCGATAGAGACATATTTAAAGAAACACTGCAGGAGCTTTTTCAGGAATTGCAGATTCCTAAAGGAACTTCTATTGTTTTGAACATTCCTACAGTGACTTTTAAGGTAAATGATTACCCGGCAGCTTTGGATGAGGAACAGATAACAAATGCAATTGATGAAGAACTCGCTGAGAATCCTTATTTTAAGGAAGCTCCTCCAGCAACAAGTGCAACGCTGCTTCCAAATTCTACAATCCAGTTTAATAAAATCGCATATCTTGCTGCACAGCAAGATATGCTTGTAGAGATTGCCGGTTATATCCAGGAAATGGGATATAAAATTTACGCAATTGACGAGTCAATAAATTCTTTACTTAGGACTTTGATACTTAAGGAACGGGTTAATGTTGAATCTGATGTTTCATGGGTTCTTATGATAGTTGAGAGTTTCTGCTGCAGGGTAGTTTCTATGATTGGCCGAAACTTTGTCGATGCATATGAAGAAAAGATTAGTATTGGGGAAGTTTTAGGTGATGCTGAAAACTATTCAACTGTAATCAATGCTGTAGCACCGCTTTTGAAGAATTTGCCGTCTAAGTACTTGTGCGTTGTGTCAAAGACAAACGTAATAAGTGCCGAAGTGCTTGCAAGTAAACTTACTTATTCTGCTCCGATTATTCATCAGGAAGCAAATGCTTTCTCTACCGAGGCCTTTATGGAACTTACACCTGATGTGGATGAAAGTTTTGCAAAAATCATTTCTATGGATGTTATTGGTGCGGCAATATATAGAGATTTTGAACCGCTGACGAGTGTTCATTTTAACTTATTTAATAAGGCATTGGGCAATGTTTATACAAACCAGCAGCCTCCGGAAATTACGATTGGAGGCAGAACAATTGTATTGTCGCTGGAAAATCTTCTAATAGCGCTTATAGTAATAGCATTAATTATAATAATACCTACGGCTATAGGATTTGTCTATTTGTTAAATACGACTAATGCGCAGAAGGATGAGATTGAGAAGCTGGATAGGGAAATAGTTTCAATTAAAAAATTTCTGGAAGAAAATAAGAATATTAACGCAGATTTGTTTGATGAAGGTTTTGAGATAAGAACAGGTTTGGATCATAATAAGAATATTTATTCATATTATAATATTGTAGGGACAGAAATCCCTAAAAAATTATGGCTGACACATCTGAAATTATCTGACAAGACTACAATTGAAGGACAGGCTGATAATCTTGAGAGTGTATATGCATTTTTCAGAAGTATTAAGGATTATAATCCAAACTCTGAAATAAAACTGCAGAAACTGGGTCTGGCTGCCAGCTCAAAAATCCAAACTCTGGAAGATATTGAAAGTAGTGTAAACGGAAATACAACTGAAGCGTTTGACACGGATTCTATTCTGACTTCTGTGAATGCTGATTTTTATGAATTTAGAATCTCCAATGAACCGGAAGTCGCTGAAGGTGATATTAAAAAAGAAGGTAATAAAACCGAAAATGCAGTTTCCGGAGCGTTACCTGATATAGAAGACATTAAAGAATAAGGGTTAATATAGATGGATAACAGTAAAAAATATTATGGTGTTATAGCTTTTTGTGTAATAGTTGTTGTTCTTATTTTTGGTGCTTATAAGCTCATTGCTCCTAAAATAAACCAAATGAATGTACAAAAAGAGACAATTGCCAAAAAAGAGCAAGAACTTGCTGATGGAAAAAGGGATTTGGCAATTGTTCAGAAGAAAATTAAACAAATCAAAGATTCTATAGGCGGATCACAAAAGAAAATTTACTCACCTGTTGAATCTGATTTGGGTAATGATACTTTATTCTTTACTCTTTATAGCGATGTTATTGAGATGGTTCATGCAAATTCAATAAAAATCAGAGCTATAGATTATATATATAATCCGGAAGCTGATTCATTTGTTAAATTTGGTAAGGATATTTATTTTGTATGTGATGTTAACATGGAACTTGTTTCTAATTATGTTAATTTAGGAAAACTTATTCAGGATTTATATCAGTATCCATATTATATCAGGATTAATGAATTAGATGTAAAGCCATATGATAAAGATAAAAAGGTATTAATATCTAATCTTAGTTTACGTTTATATGCACATACTTCCCCGGAAGAAGAGACACAAGAAGCCGGAGAAGCTTCGACAGAAATGCCGCTTGAAGGTGCAGCTACGGCTTTGCCTCAATAAAATACTTGAAAAAAAATTTTGTTCAGTATAGAATAAAATTGCTCAGTTGCCAAAGTGAGGCGTATAGACCTAGAGACGTCGAAAAACAAGGTTGAGGGTAAATCTGACGTAAGATATGTATTCAAACGGCCGAGTGTTGGGTTTTGACAAATTAATATAAGCGGAAGTAGCTCAGTTGGTAGAGTATCTGCCTTCCAAGCAGACTGTCGCGAGTTCGAGTCTCGTCTTCCGCTCCATAAAGAAGAGTTCCACTTGGAGCTCTTTTTTATTGCGGAAGCCGAGACTACGTCTCTCCCCTCCATTGGCTCAAGTCTTAATTCCCAGTTATGATTATATACTCAACGGAAAACGTGACGTTTAGTCACCTTTTCCTGTTCGCCAACGGAGTCCTTGCTCCATAAAGAAGAGTTCCACTTGGAGCTCTTTTTTATTGCGGAAGCCGAGACTATGTCTCTCCCCTCCATTGGCTCAAGTGGTTAATAAAACCTCAAAATCATTAAAGGTGCAAAAATTGCACCCTACTTTGTTGAATGCTCGGCGTGGCATCCCTCCCCTCGCCCCTTGCGGGAGCGGATTTGCGGACGGACGGGGGTAAATGGGGGTAAATAGTATAGTCCGGATAGCGAACAGATGGAGCCGGCTAAGCCGAGTAGGCTTAAAGGCGGAACTCTGTGAGCGTGGAGCAAATCCAAGACAGAGGGAAGAATTTCAAGTTGAGCTTCTGCGAAACTTAGAAATTCGGGTGAGGGGTCTTTTTTTATCTCTAGACAGTGTTTTTATTTTATATATAAGCAATTTTTTTTATCTTTGTGTTTTTATATATAAGGAAGGTGTTTTATGGAAATTTTTTTTAATCCAGCGTTACAAACTCAAATATCTAAGCCCATATTTAAAAATAATCCGTCTAAAAAAAACAGTACGGATAAAAAAGAGGTTTCAACACCTAAAATAGTACTGTCAGCCCTTGCGCTCGCCGGTATAACTACTTTGGTTATTGTAAAAATTAAGGGAAAAAAGACCGGAAGCAAAAAGCCGGATTTAAAAAATCTTGCCGGGAAAACAATGAAAAAAGTTAAAGATATGACTCGTGAAGAGAAAGAAAAATTTATCAAAGAACTTCAGGTAAAAACCGACAATTCTGCTACAAAAGAGGAAATAAGAAAATTAGTTGAGAGTGGTGAGTGGGATAATTTAGGTTAAAAGTAAATTTTTTTTACAAAGTTTATAAAATTACAAGCAATTTTTTAGTATTTACTATACAATGTTATAATAGATTAAGGACGGGCTTATGGTGGAAACTTTTGAACTCACAAATTACAATTTTTATTCAAGCCGTTTGGATATGGAGCTGATATCTAATATTGTTGATACGCTTAAGGAAATTCTTGAGGAAGATAAAAAACAAGAACAGCCTTTATTTTTGAAGGTTGCAGATGACTTTATCCTGAATATTGCACGCAAAGTAGTTCAGGAAAAGAAAAAAACTTTTCTTATAGGTATAACAGGTGAGAGTGCGTCCGGGAAAACGGTTTTTGTAGATAATACTA
>CALUQF010000081.1 GCA_944322835.1 Candidatus Gastranaerophilales bacterium
GAACGACGAGGCTCGAACTCGCGACCTCATGCGTGACAGGCATGCGCTCTAACCAAACTGAGCTACGCTCCCATATTAAATTATCAATTTAAAAGCCTGAGATACAAGCCACATTTTCTATATTACCCGCTGATTTTTTTTTTGCAAGCTTTTTCTTTTTATTTATTCTTAAAATCTTTTTTTTATAAAAAACTTTTACTAGCAAAATGTTTTTTGATGTTTTAGGCTAAATAAAAAGAAAGTATTTTTTTTGCAAAAATTTAGTAAACAATGGTTGCCAAGAGTATTTTAATCGTCATGGTTTTGACAAGAATAACTTTATAATAATTACCAGCCCAAAAAGTTTTAAAAATGTATAAAAACGACAAAAAAACTGTTACGTATAACAGCATTCTCCCAAGATTTGATTTAGGCTTAAAAAATCTGGCACTGACCACACTAAGAACAGTGCATTCGATGTCCGCTATCTTTTAGATATTCAAGAAAAAACAGGTTCAATATCACATATAGAAATTTCATATAAATAGCCCGCATTATGTAAAGAATAATATTCCGCTTATAGTTTTAACTAAAATTATCCTTCCACTTACCCCTTGCAAAATATTAAGACTTATATTATAATGCATATGTAGAGTTGGGTTTTCAACTCCAAGTTTTTTGATTAAATCTCATATTATTTTTAATTGATAGGATTTTTATTAGCAGTGATATTTTTTATTTAATTTGGTTAAGAGGCTTTTATTATGTATGTAAACAAGTGCATTAAGTGTGGTGCGGAATTTGAAACTAAGAACCCCAAAAGAGTGATATGTCCTAATTGCTTATACGCAGATAAGGGAAGTGAATCGAGTGATGAAAAACCTATGCAGAGCTACAGCTCTTATAGTTCGTACTCCACTGAGTCTCGTCCGAGAAGTTATGACAGACCGCAGCAGGGCGGGTATAACAGGAATAATAATTACCAGAGACGTGATAACCGCGGAGGACAGCAAGGCGGATATCAAAGAAGGGATAATAACAATCGTCCGCAGAGAAGACCTGATAACAGAGGCGGGTTTAGAAACAATTATGCAAGTGTAAGGCCGCAGCCAAGAAAACAGGGGCCTAAAAAGCAAAAAGCTCCAAGACCATTATTAATAAGCAAGGAGCAACTAGAACAGATAGAAGTTTTGTATAAAGCCATGCTTCCGCTTCCAAATCCGGATTGTCATGAAGTAATCGGTGCTAAATTAGGTATTGAACCGCAGAAAGTATTTTTCGGGATAAATCTTGTAAGACAAAAGATGATGCTTCCGAAACTTCCGTTTCCGAAACGTAAGCTTGCAATTTCTCCGGATCAGATGATGGCTATTAAAGCATTGTATGAACCGCTTTTACCGCTTCCGCCGATTGGATGCCATAAGATTATTGCGGCACAATTGAAGATGGATGAGTGGAGAGTTCACGTTGGTATTAAGCTTATACGTGCTCAAATGGGCTTAGATAGATGGAATGAAGATAGAGCTGACAAGCCGGCTGATTATATGGTTGCAAAGCATACTAAACCATCTTCTGAAGAAAAAGTTCCGGTCGCAGTTGAAGCTAAGGCTGAAGCCGCTTCAGAACCAGAGGAGGCTCCGGCAGAAGAAAAACCTAAACGCGGCAGAAAACCTAAGAAGAAAGAAGATGAAGAATAATTTTGTCTCTGTGGGAAAAATTCTTAATTTTCACGGTGTTCAGGGTGAAGCTAAGCTTGGATATTCTAAAAACAGAGAAGAATTTTTATCAAAGTTAAAATCTGTTTATGTCCAGCAAAATGGAGAATATAAGCTTCTTGAAATTTCGCGCATAAGATTTACTCCAAAATGCGGGATAATTAAGTTTAAGGGAATTGATACTTTAAACGATATTTTGGAATACAAAAACCAGCTTTTGTTTGTTGATGAAAACACGGCAAGAGAATTTCTGGAAGAAGATGAGTTTCTAATAGATGAGCTTGTAGGTCTTGATGTGTATGACGGGGACAAAAAAGTTGGCGCAGTTGTCGGGGTTTCAAATAACGGCGCAAGTGATTTATTATCCGTAAAGACATTGAGCAAGAAAATATCCCTCGTCCCTTTTGTTAAGGCAATTGTTTTATCTGTAGATATTAAAAATAGAAGAATACAGATAAATAACCTCGAGGGGCTTTTGGAATGAGGTTTGATGTTTTAACTCTGTTTCCTGAATTAATCAGCTCTCATATGGATTTCAGCATAATGAAGAGGGCAAGCGAAGAGGGGATTATTGAAGTTGTAACTCATAATCCGCGGGATTATACATTAGATAAACATAAAAAGGTCGATGATACTCCATACGGAGGCGGTGCGGGTATGGTTTTGATGCCGCAGCCTTATATTGACTGCTATGAAGGGGTAAAGATAATTAGTGAGGGAAGAAGTATTACACTGATGATGACGCCACAGGGTGAGCCATTTACTGATAAAATTTCTGATGAGTTAGCTCAATACGACCAAATTATAATCCTTTGCGGACACTATGAGGGGTTTGATGAGAGGATTAGGGAAATTATTAAGCCGCGTGAGATTTCAATCGGGGATTTTGTGCTGACAGGCGGGGAGCTTCCGGCTCTTTGTGTTATCGATAGTGTTTCAAGAAAAATTGAGGGTACTTTGGGGAAAATTGAATCGGCTCATGATGACAGTTTCTCCGATGGTTTATTAGAGTATCCGCAATATACAAAACCAAGAGAATATAGAGGGCTTAAGGTTCCGGAAGTGCTTCTTAACGGCAATCATAAGCTTATTGAGGAATTCCGTCTGGAGCAAAAACTTTTGAGAACAAAATCAAAACGCCCTGATTTGTATGAAAAATATATTAATCAGCAAAATAAAGCTCGTGAATAACTTCAATAATTCTATTTAGGAAATTTTTGTATTTAATTCTGTCTGCAGAGCCTGATAAAACTATATCGGCCTGTTTTTTACAAGGACGGATATGAACTGCGGCTTTTTCATTGGCATTTTTATAAATAATGTCGGCAGAATCACCGAGGTCGCGTTCTTTTGCTCTTATGTAAAATCTTTCTTTTTTGATTTTTTCATCAATATCAACGTAAATCTTAAAATCAAATGCATCTTTTACCTTATCCGTGAGCGTAAATAAACCTTCTGAAATAATAATCTTAGAAGGTTTTGCTAAAGTATAATTATCAAAACGTTTTGCAGTTCCGCTCATGTCATATTTAGGAAGATAAGTTTCTTTTCCTGAAAGCAATTCCTTTATATGTTTATGCATTAATTCAAGCTCAAGAGCTTGCGGAACATCTAAATCATAATTCTTAGCAAACTCTGAAAAACTTCCGGCTGCTTTAACCATTTCAGAACGGTCATAGTAATAATCATCAGTGTTTACTCGGGTAATAACATCTTCGATATTGAATTCAGATGCAAAAGATTGGATTGTATCTATTAAATCCATTGTAATTGTAGACTTTCCACTGGCGGTCTCTCCTGCTATACCGATAGATGCGGGCATTTTGATTCTGCCTGAGAGGTAGGCGGCAAGTTTTTTGATTACAAAAGGAGAGTAACTCACAAGAATAGAGCCCTCTGCTCTCATTTCCTGCTCAAAAACTCTCTGTAAATAACGCTCTATCTCATCACATAACGTTGTTGGTTTTGATATATTTTGTGAAGTTGATATACTTTGCATCATAAAATCTTTTCCTTTGTTCTATTATACACAAATTAAAACAAAAGAAAAGTTTTTGTTGCGCGGGTAAATAGAAAATTTTACAATTAGTAACACTTGTTTGCATCAAGAAAAATAAAATATTAAAAAATTTAAAATAATTATAAAAAAATATTAAGTGTATTTTTAACCATTTTAAAAATTACCCTAAAGTATTACTATTTTTACGTTTCAAACCTATTGAGAAACTATTAAGTGTATGATATAATAATAGTAGAGGTAATAATAAAACCTTGAATGCATTTCTGAAATTAATAAATTTTAGAATGTGACAACTAAATAGGGGTAGACGCAAAGGTTGAATAAAAGCCCAATAAGCCCAAAACTACAAACCTGTAGTTCAACAAACGAGACTGACTCGGCGTACAAATATTATCAGTAATACCACTAATGTCAGCCGACATAAATATTTACCCCTAACCCACGGAGTGTTATAGCCCCACACCACTCCTTAATAAAAAAGGTATCTGTTACTTTAGTCAATAGGTGAGAGCAATGGATACGACAGTAATTCTACATAGGCCCCAATTCGAAAAAACCGCAGTTAGCACTGCAGGGATAGGTATAGCTTTATGTTTGTTATTGTCGCAAAATTTGTTGATTTCTGCTAAAGATATAAATGCAGAAAAAATAGCAAGTATTCCTCCGGTAAGTATAAATTACATAAAAGAAAGGCAAGACTCAACAGAATTAAAGTTTGAACAAAGTATTACAGAAAAGTATAAAAATGCACAAGTTGTAGATGTAGAAAGAGGTGTTAAACATGTCAGAATGATAAAATATTACCAGAGCAGACCCGTCCGAATTAATATTGTCGAGATGTCACAGGGGGTAAATGGTAAATTAGTTTTAGAGCCATCGATTGCAGCAGAGACATTAGCCAATAAGTCAAAGATTTCTACAATCGCAAACAGGGAAAATGCAATAGCTGCAATTAACGGCGGATATTTCAAACCTCAAACAGGTGTTCCGTTAGGTACGTTAATGATAAACAAAAAACTTTACACCGGACCTATATATGACAGAGTGGCAATGGGAATTTTCGATAACGGATTTGATATGGCAAGAGTTCAGTTAAATGCAAAGATAGAAACCAACATAGGAGGGATTAAAATTGATAATGTCAATCAACCTAGAATGCTGTCAGTGCATACAATCGTATATACGCCGGATTGGGGTAAGTATTCTCCGCCTTGTCCGAAATATGGTATGCAGCTAGTTGTCGAGGACGGAAAGCTCACCCGTATTGCATACGGGCGCAGCCAAATCCCCGCCAACGGCTATATTATTGTCGGCTCACAAAAAAATTTAAAACCTTTTATTAAAGCAAAGAGATTTAAATTAGATTTAAGTATTAATCCTGAATGGAAAGGTGTTAACCATATTATAAGCGGCGGCCCGTATCTGGTTAAAAACGGCGAGGTTTTTGTTGATATGACTGCGCAAAAATTAGGCTCTATTGGCGGCAGAAACCCAAGAACCGCAATTGGTTATACAAAAGATAACACATTAATAATGCTTACTGCTGATGGAAGAGAAGGTGCTTCAATAGGCTTAACATTGATGGAATTAGCCAATCTTATGAAAGATTTAGGCTGCGTTAATGCAATGAACCTTGATGGCGGAGGCTCTACCGTTATGTACGTAAACGGTCAAGTAGTTAATAAACCCGCGATTCAGGGTGGAATATCTTTATCACATACCTTAATCGTAAAAAAAGTTTCTTAATAGCGGTGCACATTTGCCCTAGAGAGCAGCCCGTCTCTGTGTCCGACAGAGGCGGGTTTGAGTATTCTTAAGAATGATTGCAAGAAGAGGAAAAATGTGTTAATCTGGAGTGTTGGTCTTATAAGTGAAATTTAAAAAGGGGGTAAACTATGAAGGGTTTTGCTATGTTATCTATTGGTCAGACGGGCTGGATTGAAAAAGAGCTTCCAAAATGCGGACCAAATGATGCGATATGTAAGCCAATTGCTCTTGCACCGTGTACATCTGATGTACATACTGTCTGGGCAGGAGCTATTGGAGACAGGCATAACATGATTTTGGGGCATGAAGCAGTCGGAGAAATTGTAGAAGTCGGGAATCTGGTTAAGGATTTTAAAGTTGGCGATAGAGTTTTGGTTTCAGCTATAACTCCGGACTGGAATTCTCTTGAGGCACAGGACGGTTATGCAATGCATTCCGGCGGAATGTTATCCGGCTGGAAGTTCTCAAACTTTAAAGACGGCGTTTTTGCCGAGTATTTTCATGTAAATGATGCAGACGGAAATTTAGCGCATCTTCCGGAAGGTATGGATTTGGGTGCTGCATGTATGCTTAGTGATATGGTTCCGACAGGATTCCACGGTGCAGAATTAGCCGATATCCAATTCGGTGATAATGTTGCTGTTATCGGTATAGGGCCGGTTGGTTTAATGGCGGTTGCAGCAGCAGCCATTAGAGGGGCGGCTAATATTTATGCAGTCGGCTCCAGACCGAATTGTGCGGCTTTAGCGAAAGAGTTTGGCGCTACGGATATTATTAACTATAAGGAAGGTGATATTACAGAACAAATTTTAGATAAAACTCACGGCAAAGGTGTTGATAGGATTATTATAGCGGGCGGAAATAATGATACTTTTGACCAAGCTATAAGAATGCTTAAACCCGGCGGAAAAATAGGAAATGTTAATTATTTAGGAGAAGGTGACTACGTAAAAATTCCTCGGACCCCCTGGGGCTGCGGAATGGGGCACAAATTGATTACTGGCGGTTTAATGCCCGGAGGAAGGTTGCGTTCTGAAAAACTAGCAAGACTTGTTGAGACAAACAGAATTCATCCGGAAAAATTAATTACGCATAAATTCAAAGGTTTAGAAAATGTAGAGCCTGCATTAATGTTAATGAAGGAAAAGCCAAGAGATTTAATCAAACCATTGGTTATTATAGATTAGCATTAAAAGCTCCCTTCTATTTTAAGGGAGCTTTTAAATTGTTAAAAAAAAATAAACTTTCCTTGTTTATCAGATTTGATACCTTATAATTATCATATATAATGTTAAGTAATAAGGGGGAATATCATGAAAAATCCATTTAAAGGGGCTAGTAATGAAAATGAAGAAATTAATAATAATGACAATATAGAAGCAGAAGTTAAAGCTGACGAAGAAAAAGTAGCTGTTGAAAATACGGCAGAAGAGGTTAAAGAAGCTATTACAGAAGAAAATAATTCAAAAGAAGAAGTAAATCTTCTTCAAGATAAATACGACCAGCTCAACAGTCAGTATATAAGACTTGCGGCTGATTTTGATAATTATAGAAAACGTCATGAACAAGAAAAAGAAGCACTTTTGAAATACGGTGCTGAAAATACTCTAAAAAAAATGATAGAAGTTCTGGATAATTTTGATAGAGGAATTAAAGCTATCGAAACGGTAGAAGATTGCGAAAAAGTTAAAGAATGTTACAATCTTGCATACAAAAATTTTAAAGATGTTTTAACAAAAGCCGGATTGGAACCAATTGAAGCCGAAGGTGAAATTTTTGACCCGAATCTGCACGAGGCTGTAATGCAGACTCCAACATCTGATAAGCCGGAACATACAATTATAGCAGAACTTCAAAAGGGATATAAACTGGGCGATAAAGTTTTGCGCCCAACACTGGTTAATGTAGCAGTACAGGAATAAAAAATAGCGATGAGTGATTATTATGAAATATTAGGCGTTTCAAAGAACGCTACTAAAGATGAAATAAAAAGTGCTTTTAGAAAAATGGCACGAAAATGGCATCCGGATGTTAACAAATCGCCGGAAGCAGAATCTAAATTCAAAGAACTTGGAAAAGCCTATGAAACATTGATGGACGATGAAAAACGCGCGACATATGACCGCTTCGGAGAAGAAGGGTTGAGAAATGCAGGCTTTAACACACAAGGACCTTTTGCAGGAGGTTTTGGAGATTTAGATGAGGTCTTTAATTCTTTCTTTGGCGGTTTTGGATTCGGGGGAAGCCGAAGGCAAGACCCTAATGCACCGCAGCGCGGAGATGATTTAAGACTTGATATAGAACTTGAATTTGAAGAAGCTGTTTTTGGACTCACAAAAGAAATAACAATAGATCATTTAGAAACCTGTAAATCCTGCAGTGGTACAGGTGCAAAAGACGGCGCAAAACCTGTAACCTGCAAACAATGCGGCGGGACGGGACGAATTCAGCAAACAACAAAAACTATTTTAGGTCATTTTACTCAGATTGTAACTTGCCCGCACTGCCATGGGAAAGGTACCGTTATTTCTGATCCTTGTCCAGATTGCAGAGGAGAAGGCAGAAAGACTGTTGAAAAGAAAATTGAAGTAAAAATACCGGCAGGAGTTGATAACGGCTCAAAAATGAGATTGTCTCATGAAGGTGATGCAGGAATTAATGGGGGTATTGCCGGTGATTTATATATTGTAATACATGTAAAGCCATCCCTTTATTATAAGAGAGACGGAATAAATGTCTATACAAAGCTTGATATTTCTCCTGCCCAGGCGGTACTTGGTGATACTGTTACAATAAAAACTCTTGACGGAGAAAAAACAGTATCTATCCCGGCTGGTATTCAGCATGGAGAGACTGTAAAGATTAGGGGAGCAGGAATCCCAAGCCTATCAAAACCTTCTCTGAGAGGTGAACATATAGTTGTTGTTGGTATAAAAACTCCAACACATATATCTAATGAAGAAAAATTGCTTTATCAGAAGCTTTATGAAATCCAGGCCGGACGCAAATCTAAAGATTCTGTAAAAGAACGTTTAAAAGGTGTTTTTAAATAATCTTACTTATGGTAAAATAAATGGAGTAAGAATAACCTTGGGAGAGATGATGCGGAAGTTTTTAATAATATTGGGAGTCCTGTTTATCGGCTGTTCTAATGTTTTTGCCGCTAAAATTCCTGATATAGTTAAAAGTTATATTCTGGAAAAAGTTCCGCAAGCTGATATTAGATTTGATGGGGTTATAATATT
>CALUQF010000082.1 GCA_944322835.1 Candidatus Gastranaerophilales bacterium
CGCCTCTATTGCAATCTTAATTCTTACTTCACCGCTATCAATTATTGCAATGATTGGTATTAAGCTTTCTGACTTAGGCCCTGTATTTTTTACACAAACACGAATCGGCAAGTTTGGCCAGCCTTTTAACATGATAAAATTTAGAACCATGTATCAGGATAAGGTTGAAGAAGATTTTGATGATGATTTAAATGAAGTCCAAGCTGATGATAAGCGTATTATTCCATTTTGCCGTTGGCTTAGAAAATTCCATATAGATGAAATACCTCAAATGATAAATGTTTTAAGAGGGGATATGAGTATTATAGGGCCGCGTCCTGTAAGAGAAGAAGTTTATTATGAAAACAAAGACAGAATACCTTTCTGGGAGAGCAGAAACTGGGTACGTCCGGGCTGGTGCGGCTGGCAGCAGGTTAACATTTGCGAACCCTCAGCCGAAGAAAGACTGGAATATGACTTGTATTATATAAAACACAGACATATTCTTTGGGAATTCGCAATATTAGTACAGTATGTGTTTAAAGTTTTAAGCGGAAAATGTAAGTAATAAATAAGGTCAGGTATAACACCTGACCTTATTTGTCTACAAATTATTATAAGCTGGTAGACATTATCTACATTTACTATTTTGCTCATTGAGTTTATCTCGAACGCTTTTAAATGGTATTTATTATTCTTTTTGTGATAATTAAGTCTTTTTGCAGATAAGGTTCTATCGGCGCTGTCAGCTTGTCTTTATTCTCAAAATTTAAGTTTAATTCAGTCGGGATTGTCAGATAAAAATCTGTCAAGTAATAGCGCCCATTTGCATCCAATATCCCGTAATATTTTGAATGCCCGTCTTTCCTGTAGATGATATCTTGTATGCTTTTTGCATTCTTTATATCTATTATATCCTGCATTCTTGTCTGCTTTGAATATTTCATGTCGTCCTGCGGAGAATAAATTTTTTCAAGGCGCGGGGTCATTGATGGAGTTGTACTAATATGTGACAAATTAAATTTGCAGGAATTGATAAGCCTGTCTATTTGAAACTCTTCTTTTATATACCTTTTCTCCCCATTATAATCATTTTTATACAGAACTCTCAGTTTTTCAAATATTTCATCGTAGAGCTTTCTCAAATCTTGTTCTTGAAACCCTTCTGTTCCTTTGCTAGAGTTAGCAGATGCACGGGCTATGAATGTTAATTTTCCGGTTTTTATTAATGGCGTGAATGTAAAGAGAACATTTGCCATTCTTGTTGTATATAAATCTCTGAATTTTTCCGCTCTTTTTGTTTCTTTCAAATTCTCCAGTTCTACTTCCTTTGTGTGAAATATATGATAGGGATTTATTGATAAATTGAACTGGGCCATACCATGTTTATTCTGGGGGTCTCTATAAAAACCGGCATATTTTTCTGCTCTTGCCTGGGCTTTTTTATTCCGTGGACTCCAGCCAGCAGTATCAAAAATATTTTTTAATTTGAATGCATTTGCCAGTCTGTTTGAAATATCAATAAAGTCGTGTTCTTGTCCTTGATTATCTGTTAGAGCAATATCAATACAGTCTGCATCGTGAAACATTGTCATATAAGGATCTATATTTTTACGGTTTCTTGTAATCGGGAACCCGAGGCGCTTGTTTAATTCTCCGAAACCTTCTGTCAAGTTTTCAAAATCATTCCAGCTCATTTTGTTTATGTGTTTTTCATCTTCCCTGATAGGTGGTTTCCCATCAGCATAACAGTGTAGGCAACGGTTATGACACCCCCTTATTATTGCGATTTCCGTTATTGTCTGGGCTATAAACGCTATTTCTTTAAGATTTAGACCTTTAAACACTTTTATTCCGTCTTGAATTCCGTCAAGAAGATTTAAATCAAAATCGGTTATTTCGGTTCTTTTGAAACCACTGTTTATTATTTTTTTGTATCAAGGTAAGCTTTTGCTTTGTAAAACTTCTGAGAATATTGAGTGTCTGGAAAATTTCCCTTAAATACGGGTAATTCCGTTGTTTTCGTATCAGTTTTCGGTGTTGTAAGCTGTTTAATATTTATATTTGTCTGGCAAAATTTAATATTTTGAATAGAATTAATGCGCATATATGTCTTAAAACGCATAAAAATTTTTTTTGATATGATTTTCATAATTTGTATGTGCTTATGATTTACCTGCTTTTTATTTATGGAAATAAAAATATAGATAATTAGTAATTATATTTTTTACGTGTTTTAATAAAATGTATGCTAGTAACAAATAATCAAAGTTATAATAATTATAATCCACTATTTGGAGCAAAATTAGGGTGGCGTGCAACGTATGAGTTGAAAGACACTCCATTGATGTTGAAAGAGATTTCACAAAAATTAAAAAATATGGGGGAACCAACTACTATTGTTGATATTATGTCGCATGATACTAAAAAGGGTAGAATGTACTCATTACGTTTGTTTAATGAAATATTTGGCGACAAATATAGTATATCGATATTAAAAGATAATCATAATAAAGATGTTGTTTCTTCATCAGCTAGAAATTTTATCAGTAGTCTGGCAAGTATAACAAAAACAACTGTTGAAAATAAAGAGTATAGTATCTTTAATAAAATTAAAAAGGAGTTTTCAAGTTCTTTACCTTTAATTAAGTCCTTGAGAGGGATGATTAAAAGTGCTGAAAAAAACGGAAAATATTTGAGTCTAAAAAGCGAGCAAATATTTTTTAATAATCTTTAAGTTAAGTAGGTTGGGCTTTCAGACCAACAAAAAATTCTTCTAAACTCCTAAACTAATCCATTACCCCCCACCCGAATTTCTAAGTTCACTGGCGTTCACTAAGAAATTCTACCCTCACCCGTTGGAGATAGGTGGCTGGGCACCTGCTACATACCAAGAAATTTCCCTGTAATACTGGATTTGTTTTCTATGATTTCTTCCGGCGTTCCGCAGGCAATGATTTCTCCGCCGTCTTTTCCGCCGCCGGGGCCCATATCAATTATATAATCCGCATTTCTTATCAAATCCAAATCGTGTTCAATTATAATAACAGTTGCTTTGTTATCAATAAGTTTTTGAAAAACTCCTATAAGCGATTGGACATCGAGCGGGTGAAGCCCGATTGTCGGTTCATCAAATACAAAAACAGTATCTTCTTGTTTTCTTCCCATCTCGGAAGCTAGCTTAAGTCTTTGCGCTTCTCCTCCGGAGAGGCTTGGTGTTGCTTCTCCAAGTGTAAGATATCCAAGACCTAAATCTTTTAAGACTTGAAGTCTTTGGCTCACTGTATTCAAATCTTTGCAGGCTGTAAGTGCATGATTTATATCCATAGCCATTATTTCGGAGATTGAATATGACATTCCGGATTTGTTTGTATATTTAATACTTTCACTTCTTTTAGAATACCTTGTTCCATGACAGTCCGGACAAGGGATATCAACATCAGGCAAAAACTGAACATCAAGGCTTATGCTTCCGGTTCCGTCACAGGAGGGGCAGCGAAGAGAGCCGGTATTATAAGAAAAATCTCCGGCTTTTAGGCAGGCCTTTTTAGCATCGGCGGTTCTTGCAAAAACTTTCCTTAGCTCATCATGAACATTTGCATAAGTTGCAACTGTTGAGCGGATATTTATACCTATAGGCGTTGCATCTATTAGTTTTACTTGTTTTATGCCTTCAGCGGATATACTTTCTATATGCGCGGGCAGCTTTTTTTGTTCGATTTTACTCTCCAGAGCCGGAATCAAACTCTCTAAGACGAGTGTTGTTTTTCCGGAGCCTGAAACTCCTGTAATTACTGTAAGTTTCCCTTTGGGGATTCTTACTTTTAGCGGTTTAACCGTATGGATTTCTGTTGTAGAAAGGAGGATTTCACCCTCACTAAAAATATCAGATTTTGGAATAAAGCTTCTGATGCGTTTTTTATAGTTATTTGCCAGAAACGGTCCTATTTTAGAAGCCGGATTTTTAACGGTATCATTTATTGTACCTTGCGTAATAATTTCTCCGCCGTCTGCGCCGGATCCGGGGCCGAGTTCTATTATCCAATCAGATTCTGATAAAATCTGTGTATCGTGATCGACAAGAATTACCGAGTTTCCATCAGATACCAAGTCGTGCATAACAGCATTCAAGCCTTTAATATTAGCGGGGTGTAGGCCTATGGAGGGTTCATCAAGAACGTATAAAACCCCTGTTGTTCGGTTTCTTACAGAGCGCGCAAGCTGCATTCTCTGTCTTTCTCCGGTTGATAATGTTGCTCCGGCTCTATCAAGAGAGAGGTAACCTAGGCCTAAATCCATTAATCGTTTCGCAGTTGTTTGAAAAGATTCGCATATAGACGCTGCCATTGGCCGCATTTTTTCGGGAAGCGAGGAGGGAACTTTATCAACCCATTTAATCAGCTCTGCTAAAGTCATCTTGCAGCATTCATCTAGTGATATTCCCATAAGTTTTGGCGCTCTTGCCGCTTCTGAAAGCCTTGTTCCGCCGCAATAAGGGCATATTTCTTCTTTTAAAAATTTCTCAACACGCTTCATTCCCGATTCATCTTTTACTTTTTTCAGCGCGTTTTCTACTGTGTAAACAGCATTATAATAGGTAAAATCAATTTCTCCGGCCTGATTGGAATTCTTTGCTTTATAGAAAATGTGTTTCTTTTCTGCCGGTCCATGGAATACAATCTCACGCTCTTCGGGCGTAAGCTCTTTAAACGGTATATTTGTTCTAACTCCCATAGCCCTGCATACATCAGTCATAAGCGACCACATAAGAGAATTCCACGGTAAGACAGCCCCTTCATCTATAGTTAAAGATTCATCAGGCACAAGAGTTGACTCGTCAACAGTTCTAATTGTACCGACTCCTCCGCAGTGCTCACAGGCACCTTGAGAATTGAACGCAAGTTCTTCTGCTCCGGGCGCGTAAAAATGAACTCCGCATACCGGGCATATAAGTTCTTTTTCAGCAGCTACATCAAGAGTCGGCTCTAAATAGTGGCCGTTAGGACAGCGGTGATTTGCAAGACGCGAATACATAAGCCTAAGGCTGTTCAGGAGTTCCGTACCTGTTCCAAAAGTACTTCTTATTCCCGGCACCCCCGGTCTCTGGTGAAGTGCAAGCGAGGCTGGAACGTATAAAATCTCGTCAACTTGAGCTTTTGAAGCCTGAGTCATTCTGCGTCTGGTATAAGTTGATAAAGATTCCAGATACCGTCTTGAACCTTCGGCATATAATACGCCAAGAGCAAGTGATGATTTCCCAGAACCAGATACCCCTGCTATACCTACAATTTTGTTTAGAGGAATATCAACATCTATATTTTTCAGGTTATGTACCTTTGCCCCTCTTACAAGTATTTTATCCGGCTTTGACTCATTATTTCTCTGCATATAATTACTATACTATTTCAGCAGGATAATTCAAGTTATAATATACAAGGAGAATTTTTATGTTTTTAGAGACGAACAGAATTATTTTAAGGTATATGTCAGCTCTTGACTTTGATGATTTGAAGCTGATGCTTGAAGATAAAGATGTTATGTATGCCTGGGAATATACATTTAATGATACAGAGGTTTATAATTGGATAAATAAAAATATAGAACTTTATAGGAAATATAACCTGGGATATTTTATTATGGAAGATAAAATTTCACATGAGGTTATCGGGCAGGCAGCTTTAATGCCGGATAATATAAATAACAAACAGTATTATGAAATAAGTTATATGTTAAAAAAGCAATACTGGCATAATGGTTATGCAAAAGAGTGTGCAGAAGCATTAATCAACTATGCTTTTAATAAATTAAATTTAAGTGAAGTCATATTTGAAATCAGATCTGAAAATAAACCATCTATAAAAGTTGCGGAGGGCCTGGGTGCAAAAATTTCCGGCGAGTTTGTAAAACAGGTGCTGGAAAAAGAAATGATCCATTTGATATACAAGATTAGCAATAAATGAATAGAGGCGGGTTTTATTTACCCGCCTACAGCATTTAGCAAAGTTCGCCGTCACCTAAACCAAACTGTTCTAATGAGCCGCTTTTTGCTTGCACACAGATGAATTCAAATATTCCGTCAGATGTGTTTTCTATTGTTCTTGATGCTTCCGGCATGATTTTTACAGCAGAACCCTCTTTAACATTTACTGCTTCGCCATCGACCGTAATAATACCTTCACCTTTTAAAACAATATAAACCTCTTCATTTTGTTTGTGCTTATGGTTAAAAGGAACCTTAAATCCTTTTGGAACTGCATTAACGGATATTTCACAGCCAGTAAGTTCAAGCACATCATGCAAAAAAGCCTTGCCGTTTTCAAGATTAACAAGTTCATTAATTTTTCCGAGTTGTGTTGTTTTGTAGTTAGTCATATTTGCCTCCTTCTTTTAGTTCGATGTCTAACTATTTGCTTAAAAAATTTTTCCTACAACATTTTTTCAAGCAACCTATCTAAAATCTCTGCCTCTTCTTCTGATAAATTCTTATAAAGCAAATTATTTAAATCTTCTGAAATTTTTTCAAATGCCGGTCTGAATTCCTCCGCTTTTTGGGTCGGAATAATATACGTAATCCTGTTATCGGTATTTGATTTTTCTCTTTTTACAAACCCCAATTTTTCGAGTTTGTCCACTAACACAGTGACAGTGGGTTTAGTCCGGTGTATCTTATATGCAATATCTTTCATTGTGGATTTTCCGCAGTAATATAAAACTGCAAGAATGTCTCCATGACTTGGTACAAGTCCTTCTATACCGTTTTGGTTCAGCTGCTCCGATATAAAACGGCTTCCTTTTTCATGTATTTTGGATATTAGAGAAAGTGCTTGTTTCATATTTTGATTATAGTTAGATGTCTAATTATTGTCAAGTAATTTCATTGCATTTTTATATACTTTAGCTTATATTATATAAACAAGGAGGAAGCTTATGACGGATTGTATTTTTTGTAAAATCGTTAACGGTGAGTTTAATACAGAATTTGTATATGAAAACGAATATGCCGTAGTGTTTAAAGATATTAATCCCAAGGCCGATACACACCTGCTTGTTGTTCCGAGAAAACACTTTGAATCATTGAATGAGTTAGATGACGAAGTTTTACTTGGCAAACTCATGATGACAGTGAAAGAGGCCGCAAAAAAATCAGGGCTTAAATCATATAGAACAGTTATTAATACAGGAAAAGAAGCAGGGCAGGAAGTTTTCCATCTGCATATACACATATTAGCGGGGAATATAAAATTATGACAGGATTTTATCAAGAAATTACGCCGGCAGGCTTTGGAATTGCAATAAAACAAAAAGAAGTTCTTTTTTCAAAACAATCACCCTTCCAAAAAGTTGAAATCTTTGATACTGATTCAACTCTCGGACGTGTTTTAACAATAGATGATTTAATGATGACAACAGAAGGTGATGAGTATCATTATCACGAAATGATAGCTCATATTCCGATGATGCACCACAAAGCTCCAAAGACAGTGCTTGTAATAGGCGGCGGAGACGGCGGAACTGTTAGAGAAGTTTTAAAACATGATACTGTCGAAAAAGTTGTTCTTTGTGAAATTGACGGAATGGTAATTGAAGCTTGCAAAAAGTATCTTCCGACAATATCTTGTGAGCTTGATAATCCAAAGTGCGAAATCAGAGTTGAAGATGCAATTGAATATATTAAAGACAAAAAGAATATGTTTGATATTGTTCTTATTGATTCTACCGATCCTCTAGGCCCGGGAGAAGGTTTGTTTACGGAAGAATTCTACACAAATGTTAAAGAATCTCTGAAAGAAGGCGGTATTATGTGCGCACAATCAGAGTCGCCTTTTGTAAACAAGGAAGAAATTAAAAAGATGTATAATCTTTTAAAGAAAGTATTCCCTATCTGTTCAACATTCACATCAAATATTCCAACTTATCCTGGCGGATACTGGGCTTGGGCGTTCTGTTCCGAAACAGTCAAACCTCTTTCATACTGGGACGAAAGAAGAGGGGAAGCTATAGCCAAAACTTGCAAAATCTATAATAAAGATTATCATAATGCAAGATTTGCTCTTCCGAATTATTTAAAAGAATTGTTATAGCAACGTATGTTCACTTCCTGGCTTAGCGTCATTCTGAGGACGAAAATAGCTGTTTGTGAGCCCGAAGAATCTCGTTGATTTTTGATGCTTCTTGGAGGAGATTCTTCGGGCGCTGTCGCTCCCTCAGAATGACGGCACGCTGGGAAGCAAAACTACCAGCCATTTAATTTACCCTCCACTGTTATCCATAATAAATTTATAAACAAACTCCGTAGACTATCACATATCCACAATTGCGGCATATTTTCTAATGTCTAGACATAAAAAAGACTCCTCACCTGAATTTCTAAGTTTCGCTTGTGCTCAACTTGAAATTCTTTCCTCTCCTGTAAGGCGGTGGAACAGCTACGCCTAGCGTGTAGCAGGTAGGGTACCATTTTTGCACCATTAATAATTCTAGAATTTTATTACTAGATATCATATATCCGTAAATGCATATATGTAATAATATCTGGCGTTTATTTGTAAATTTATCTTGGAAAGCAGTGCTCTTTACAGGCAATATTTGCCCAAGAAAAATTTATAACC
>CALUQF010000083.1 GCA_944322835.1 Candidatus Gastranaerophilales bacterium
AAAGCGTATCTCTTGAATGCTTCTGCAATTTCAGGATAACCTTCTCTGTCAGCCTGTCTTGCCATTGCAATATACATACCGACTTCTGTGCATTCGCCCATAAAATTAGCTCTTAATCCTTCAAGGATTTCAGCATCAACATCTTTAGCTACACCGATTCTATGTTCATCAGCATAATTCTTTTCGCCTTCTGCCATTTCAATAAAAGCATCTTTACCTGCGCCGCAAACCGGGCATTTTTCAGGAGCTTCACCTTCAGCAGTATAACCACATACTTTACATACATATTTTGCCATAATTAATTCCTTTCTTTTTCATAAGTCCTTCTTCTCTTAACAAAGTCATTATAGCACGCCTTCCAATCTCATTCAATTGGAATTACAACATGGATATTATGTTATTAAATTTTTCTTCACTTTTCAAAGTAGCTGGAGAGCAAAGTCTACCTTATGGATATTTCTCTATTCCTCAACCACACGATTAGCTTCCATCCGAATTTCTAAGTTTCGCAGGAGCTCAACTGAAAATTCTTCTCTCTCCTGTAAAGAGAGGAGTAGTTTCACGCCAGGTGTAGAATAGGTAGGGTGCAAATTTTTGCACCATTCTATAATTTGTTAAAATATTATATTTTAATTATCAATAATGAAAATAAGAATTTTCAAGCATATATTGGTGCAAAAAATTGCACCCTACAAAACTTGTGAATTGTGAGCCGTGAATAGATGTTATTGGGTTGAAAAGTTGAGAGGATTAGGAGTTTAGGGGAAGTTAGTGTTGGGTTTCACCCAACCTACATATCTTGGGATTCGTGAATTGTGAATTGTGAATCGAAAATTGAAGGTTTTTGCAGTTAATATCGGGCAGTTCAGAAGCTTCTCATCTATTGTGCTATAATAGGTATTATGTTACATTGTAATATATATAAGATTTTGGAGGATAATATTGTATGAAATTGATTTTTGCTATTTATAATGTCCTGATTAGATTTATATCAGGATTTATTCCGTCTAAAAATATACGCAGAAAGCTAAGAGAACAATGTATTTATACTCAAATATGTCCTAAAGGTGCAAAGTATTATCTGGTAAAAGATAATAAAGAAATCCCTTTCAAGTTTGTTAAATACGGGTTAAAAATTGAGGTTTTTGGCAAAAATAATAAAATTATTATTAACCCTTCAGCATATTTTTCAGATGCAAGTCTTGTTATAAGAGGAGATAATAATGTTTTTAAAATAGGGAGAAGTACCGCTTGTAATAATACAAAATTTCATCTATATGGAAATGATACAGTTTTATCTGTCGGAAATGAATGCTTGTTTTCTTATGATATAGAAGTTTGGACAGGAGATGGACATGCGCTTTTCAAGCAAGGAGAAGACAAACCATATAATTATGGCAAAGATGTGATTATCGGAAACCATGTCTGGCTTGGTGCGTATTCTAAAATTCTAAAGGGCGCTAACATACCGAATAATTCGGTTATAGGTATGGGCGCGATGGTAAATGAAGCTTTTACTGAAGAATATACAATAATTGCCGGCTCCCCAGCAAAAGTTATCCGAACAAATGTAGATTGGGATGGCAGAGCTCCGGAAGAAATATAAAAATAACCGTCCAAAGATAAGGACGGCTATTTTATTTATTACACTTGATGACTATTTAATTTCGGCGTCATCTGTGGCCTGAAGCTGTTTTGACTTGTAATTATGGATGACCGCATCAACCAGTAAGTCGTAAGAAGAACTCTTTTCAATATTCGGAAACTCTTCTTTTAATTGTTGTCTGACCATTGCTTCCAGCCTTTGTTCGTCAGATTTGATTTTCAACTCTGTGCTTGACAGAGATGCTATATAATCTTCATTCGCTTCACGTTGAGCGCTTGAAAATGTTAACAGATTTGTCCTTGAATCTAATGCTTGTTTGAGTGACTTTAAAAACTTCAGGTTGAACATAACGACCTCTTTTATTTTACTTACCTTCACTTGTACTTTATTAAAGTATCCTCAAGGAAAAAATTGACTGTTTTTTTAAAACTTGTTACAATTTTTTACAATTTAGAGAAATCAGTTAATATTATATACTTATTTTTCAAACTATTCAATAGTGCAAGTCTATTATTCTTAATTTTCTCGTCCTTATCCATTACAAGCACATCGTCAAAGAATTTTGTTACAACAGGGTTAACAGATGTAAGCTCTTCCAGATACTTTTTGTAATCCCCGCTGAATTTCACACCTTGAACGGCTTTGTACAAATCTTTTTCAGCCGGTTCTATGAACAAACTTTCATTAACCTGTTCTATCTTATCCTCTTTCAAAATTCTTAAAACGCGGTTAGCATTTTCAATAAGTTTTTCATCTACTCCTTTAGAAATTACCTTAACGCGTTCTAAATAGTCGCATAAATCTTTGCAAGGATTTACGCCTGCGCAGGATTCCAGAACATTCTTTGAATAATCATTGTTTAAGAAAATAATTAATCTTTGTACAAAGAATTCTTCTATATCCTGTTTTACATCGGCCTTAAGCGGCAATAATTCAAGCGTCTCATCAATTAGTTTTGTCAAATCCAATTTAAGATTATGTTCAAGAATTGTTTTAATGATACCGAGAGCCGCACGTCTTACGCCAAGCGGATCAGAAGAGCCTGTAGGTTTTTTACCGGATACAAAAACGGCGCAAATAGTATCAATCTTATCTGCAATGCCTACAATCTGGCCTTCCGGAGTTTTAGCTGTTTCACTGTCGGCATTCAAAGGGAAATAATGTTCTTTAATACCTTCGCAAACGGCTTCTTCTTCGCCGGATACTCTTGCGTAATCAGCCCCGATAAATCCTTGAAGTTCTGTAAATTCAAACACTAAATTTGTTGCAAGATCCGCCTTGCAAAGCTCGGCTGTGCGTTTGATTGACGTTTTTAAAATCCCCATATCAGAAGAGATTTTTTCTGAAAGCTTGATGATTCTCTGTGTTTTATCATAGACAGAGCCCATTCCTTTCTGGAACGTCATGCCTTTGAGGTTTTCTACATAAGCTTCAAGAGGCTTTTTAGTATCTTCTTTAAAGAAGAATACCGCATCATCAAGACGCGCTTTAATAACTCTCAAATTTCCGGCCTTGATATTTTCAAATTCATTACCGATATAATTTGTTATTGTAATAAATTTGTTGGTAAGTTTTCCGTCTTTTTGATAAAGCGCAAAATACCTCTGGTGAGTTTCCATAACAGTAACTGCAACTTCTTGCGGAATTGAAAGATACTCTTCATCAAAATTACATACAACAGCAACCGGATATTCACAGATAAAAGTTACTTCGTCTAGCAAATCGTCAGAAATTTTTGTAACGGCATTTAATTTATCTGCCTCTTTTTTTGTTATATCCAGAATTCTCTGTTTTCTCTCGTCCTGATTAACGATAACATAAGCGTCACGTAACTTATCCACATATTCATCAGGGTTATTGATAACTATATTCTGTTTGGAGAATCTGTGTCCGTTTGTTAAATTAGAAGAATCTTTATCAATAATTCTGATTTTAACTTCTTCATTATCCAAAATTGATAACACCCAGCGAATTGGACGGGAGAATTTAACATCATTATTTCCCCATCTCATAAAATGCGGGCCCTGGAGTTTAGAGAAGATTACGGGAACGTTTTCCTGAAGTAAATCTTTTGTATTTTTACCCTTAATAGATATTTTTGCATATACGTAATTATCTTCTACATACAAATCATCAGCACTTACGCCATTTTTCTTTGCAAAACCTTCACCAGCTTTTGTAAGGTTTTTATTCTCGTCATATGCAACAGTTGAGACCGGGCCTTTAACAACCTTCTCTACATCAGGCTGAGAAGATGCCAAACCCTCAACAATTACGGCAAGACGTCTCGGCGTTGCCATAACATTAACTTTATCAAATTTAACATTACTGTTATTCAAAAAAGTTTCAAAACCTGTTTCTAATTGCGAAATTGCCATTGGAATAAATTTATACGGCAATTCCTCTACACCTACTTCCAATAAATACTTACTCATTTATATTTCTCCGTTCTTGTTTAATTATACAACGAAAAGATTTATTGTATAATAATCTTATGGGGATTAGAAGAGCTCTTACATTAATTTTTACATTTATATTTTTATGTTGCCCTTGTTTTGCAATAAAGATAGGGCTTCAGACTCATGTAAATAAAACATTTATAGGAGCTTCCACTTCCGCACAAATAATCAATTGCGATACTAACAAACTCATTTTTGTAATGGAAAAGATGAAGGGTTATGAGATGAAACCTTACCGCGGGGTTATTGCAATAAAGGTTGACGGACAGTGGAAAAAAATGAATGCAAGTAAAATTGTGATTAAGCCTGAAGAAAACGGTTTTGTGAGTGTAAAACGGAAATGGTACAGGGGGCATTTTAAGGTCATAAATGACGGAATGGGATTAACTGTAATGAACGATATTCCTCTTGAAAAATATCTTCAAGGGGTTGTACCTTCTGAAATGCCTTCCGGCTGGGAACACGAAGCACATAAGGCGCAGGCAATTGCCGCCAGAAGTTATGCTATTGCAAATATGGGCAAGCGCGCCAAATACGGATATGACTTAAAAGATACGCCGGAAGATCAGGCTTACGGGGGAGCAAGCGCCGAGAAATCAAATACCAATGATGCCGTAAAAGAAACAGAAGGTATTGTTCTTGTATGTCAGGGAAAAATTGTTCCCGCATATTATTCGGCATCTGCAGGTGGTAAAACCCGAACCGGAGGGCAGGTTTGGTCTGCTGATTTACCGTTTTTAAAATCGGTTCCGTCTTTTGATGATGGGATAAAGAAAAACGGACATGGAGTCGGAATGAGCCAATATGGCGCAAATAATCTGGCTAAGCGCGGATATAACGCGTATCAGATTTTAAAATATTTTTATGCAAACACAAAATTTGCAAGAGTTAGGGGAGAATACTAATGAAAACAGCGCAGGTTTATCAGGATAAAATAGTTATAAAAGATGTTGAAGATATAAAATTAGACGGCAGAAAAGGCGCGATAGTGCGTGTTTTAGGGTGCGGGCTCTGCGGCTCTGATATAGTAAAATTCAAGCATAAAATTGTACGCGATGGCGCTGTTCTCGGGCACGAAATTGTTGCGGAGATTATTGAAATAAATTCTGATACTGATTTTAAATCAGGAGATAAAATCGTAACTTCTCACCATATTCCATGCGGAGAGTGCAAATATTGTAGACACGGTAATGTTTCTATGTGTATGCATTTTAAAAAAACTAATATTATCCCGGGCGGATTCAGCGAAAAAGTTTTTGTATCGGAAGAACACCTAAAAAATGTTGCCTACAAAGTTCCTTCGGGTATAAGTGATGAAGAAATCTCATTTTATGAGCCTCTTGGGTGTTGTATAAGAGCAATAAAAAGATGCGCTCTTATCCCTGGCGATACAGCTTTAATTGTGGGCTTAGGTTCAATAGGACTTCTTATGGGTGAAGCTTTAAAAGCTTTGGGGTACAAGGTTTTTGCCTGCGACCTGATTCCGGAGAGAATATCACTTGCAAATAAAATGGGACTTCAAGCGTTCAGCTCCAGAAACCTTGATGAGTTCGACTCTATTATCAAAGAAAAAACTCAAGATTACGGTGTTGATTGCGTATTTATGACTTCAGGTGCTGATAAAGCGATTGACACGGCGCTTAAAACCGTACGTCAGGGAGGTAAAATTCTTGTATTTTCGAGTACACCAAATAATAACGGCTATCCAAACAATGAAATATATTATAAAGAATTAACCGTTCTCGGAAGCTATTCTCCGTCTCCTCAGGACTTAAAGGATTCATATGAACTTCTAACCACGGGCAAAGTCAATGTAAAAAATCTTACAACAACTTACTCTCTTGAAAATATTCAACAAGCCTTTGATGATACAATTTCGAATAAGATTTTTAAGGCGTACATAAGGATATAATATTAAACTCGTCGTCCCACTCGATTTCGCCGATAAAATCAAGATTATGGTAGCTGTAGACATTTTCAATATATTCAGGCTTAAACAGTCTCGTAGGTTGGGTATTAAAGCATTTGATTTATTTAATAGAATAGTAAAATGGCGCTGGTTTAAAACAGAGGGTGAAGATATTGCCTGGTATAAAAGTATCAAACCTTTTCAAGCCCCGACGGCTGGAGCTTGGGAGGTTCCGGTACAAAGGGTTATGGAAGAAATTGACAAAATAAGGTGTAAAAAATTGCTCAAAAAATAAAAGGCCGATTTTAAAAATCGGCCTTTTATTATCTTACTGTCTTTTTTCGATCCTAATCGCACTATCAGGACACGTCATTGCACACGCTCCGCAAGCTATGCAAATCTCCGGATCCGGAGCAACAGCAGGAGTCTGGTATAAGCCGACTTCTTTTGACCACTGAAGGCATTTTTTTCCTGCCTTGTTCATAGGACATTTGGCAATACAAAGCCCACAGCCCTTACAAAGATCCGTATATACATAATAATCAGCTTTTCCTTTGCCGACTCCTTCGATTTTGTATCCTTTATATTGTTTGTCTGTCATTTTGTTGTCCTTTCTTTATTCGTGATTCGTGAGTCGTGAATAGTGATTCGTGGTTATAGAATTTCTTTAATTGTACTTTGTTTACTTATATTATCTTTAATACCTCGATTCACGAGTTTCGATTCACGATTCACGAAATCACTCCGATTCACGAAATCACCCCGATTCACGAAACAACCCCTACACTGCAACGCCTGAATTGCTCACCATTCCCATACCCATCTCAAGTGCTTGATAGTTCAAATCTCTTAGCTCGGGTTTTGCATCAAATTTTTTACCCAAAGCTTTTTCCATAGCGTTTTTAATATCATCAAGCTTGAGGACGTTTGTTGCAGCTAAGAGAACTCCGAGAATGATTATATTAAATACACGGGCGCTTAATTTTTCGTTCGCAATTTTATTGGCATCAACGCCTATGATTTCTTTGCATTTAACTTCGGGTTTCTTTGTGCATACAGATGTATCATAAACAACAATTGAATTTTCATCAACATATGTCGCGCATCTGTCGAGTGCTCTATCAGAAAGCATGATAACAATATTTCCTTTAGAGAATCTTGGCTCGCCGATTGTTTCATCCGCAATCTGGCAGAACGCAATTGATACCCCGCCTCGCTGTTCAACGCCGAAATTTGGGATATAAAGAACCTGTTTCCCTGCTTCATATCCTGCTTCTACCAGAATTTTTGCAATAGATTGGACGCCCTGTCCGCCTTCTCCTGCTAATACAATTTTAGTTCTTGCCATATCTATACCCCCTCCGGTGTTAAAAATTCTTTAACCTCAAAGAATTCTTCCATTTGCTGAAGCCTTGCAAATGTGTCGTAATTATTAGTTCTCCAGTTAAGAGGACAGATTGAAAGTACTTCTACAAAAGAGAAGCCTCCGTTTTGAACATTTTTTAAGCCTTTAACAAATGTTGATTTGAGTTTTATTACATTAGAAACGGTAGAGCGTGCAACATAAGATTTTTCTTTATCAGCAATTGAAGCTACCATCTCTGCAGCCTTTGCAGGTTTTCCCGTAACTGAGCAATCTCTTCCATAAGGGGTTGTTTCAGTTTTTTGCCCCGGCATTGTTGTAGGTGACATCTGACCGCCTGTCATACCGTAGTTGGTGTTATTAACAACTACTATCATAAGTCTTTCACCGCGGACTGTTGCGTTAACGAGGTGCTGTGCACCGATTGCAAGGCCGCCGCCGTCGCCCATATATGCAATACCGATTGCGTCAGGATTAGCTCTTGTAAAGCCGTATATAACAGGAGTAGTTCTTCCATGGTGGGTTTGGACTGTATCTAAGTCCATGTAATTCCAAGCAAGAAGCGAACAGCCTATATCACAGCCAAAAACAGTTTTTTGTTTTATACCTAATTCATCAACCGCCTGTGCTAAAGCTTTTAATGTTATACCATGACCGCAGCCCGGGCAGAATTTGCTCGCTCCGACTTCTGCATTCTGCGCCTTTGGTAGGTTTGGCGGTAGTGTTAATATTTCTGACATAAATATCTCCTTTTTAGTGATTAGTGAGTCGTGATTCGTAGTTATATTAGTGAGCCGTGAATTTTGATTCGTGGTTATAGATTTTCTTTAATTGTACTTTGTTTACTTATATTATCTTTAATACCTCGATTCACGAGTTTCGATTCACGATTCACGAAATAGCCAAAGCCATTGACTCGACTTTATTTACAATATCATCGCCGGTTACACCAACGCCCATTTTGAATAAAGTGTCATATGGAGTTGTAAGTCCATATAGTTTTTCCAATACCATTTGAGCCAGTTGGCCGTTTGCTGATTCCGTAAACAGAATTCTTTTTGCTCTTTGAACAGCTTCTCTAAGAGGTTTAACTGCAAGAGGTCTGATTGTAATCGGTCTGAATAGACCTGCTTTGATGCCTTTTTCTCTAAGCTCATCTATAGCGGTTCTTGCAGAACGTGCGACGATAC
>CALUQF010000084.1 GCA_944322835.1 Candidatus Gastranaerophilales bacterium
GAGTGATTACGCACTGTTTTTATTCTTAAAGATACCAACCTGAAGAGTATAGTTATTAGAACCTATACATTTGACAATTGGATTCAAACCGGAGCCAGACTCTTGAATAATATCCTTTGCAACTTTAGCTTGCTCTGCTGATGTATAACTTCCGACAAATACCTTATATACAGGCTCTGCCGTCTGTACTGGAGGATTAACAGTCTCTGCCACAGCTAGAGTATTCTCTTCTGTTTTTTGAACGTCTTCTGCTACGGGCTCAGGCTGTACTTGTTTGGAGACATCAGACGGGTTAGACATCAACTCGGAAAAACTCTTGCCTTGATCCTCGCTCTGTATCATTTCAAGCCGATTATCAACTATTTTCTTTGTTTCATCAGTAGAATCCATACTTATTTCCTCATCTTGATACTCACCGATTGAAGTATCAACGGTTGGTGAAAAAGATTTTATCAAAAATGTAAAAATCAGAAAAAAAAAAAAAAAAGATATAATAAATATTTTAAGGAGACTGTTTTCCTCTTTTTGAGCTTCTTTTTTCATATACTTCTTGTAACCGAATTGTTTTCCCATTAATTTATACTCCACGCACTTTTGTACAAGCTAATTTTATATCTTCTAACTCATCTGCATATCTTTTCATAACCTCAAGCGCAAAAGTCTTTGTATCATGAATTCCTAGCTCGCTTGTTAAGCCTGACGCACTCACAGGCGCTCCTTCGGATAGAATATTTAAACCTGTATGAATAAGTATAGATGTTGCAGATTTTGTTGCAATTGAAACAGACAACTTTTTCCCCTCTATCATTAAATCATCGCCGTTTCTAACAACAAAAACACCTTTTTCTTCCAATAATTCTTTTATTATACACATTAAAAGTCTCTGTCTGAAAACTCCTTCAGAAAGACTGACCCCAAATTGTTCTGTTATAAAACTAAGCATATATTTGCTATAAATAGGCTCATTGTTGATAACATCCTCTATATCAACCATCTCTGTTAATTTAACATCACATTCACCCTGAAAAGCAACAATAGCGTCTCCCTGAATTTTAAAATTCTTATAAATCCAATGAGGCGACAACTGTGAACCTATATATTTAATCTCTTCTTCAATAAATTTTGTTTTCATCGTTTTTCAAACAATATATTAATATACTTTTCCCCGTGATTTGTGACTAATGCTTTTTTCAAGTGATTACACGATTCGCACACTCCGCAATGTTTTCCGTGCGAGCTATAACAACTCCATACAAGCTCAAGCGGAACTTTATTTTCCATCGCAATTTTTACTATATCATCCTTAGAACAATTAATCAAGGGTGCTATAACTTTGGGATGATATAATGTCGAATTTTCAAATACTTTGCTGACTTCACTCCGAAAATCTTCCGTATTATCTGGAAATGTTTTGCCTTCATCTTTATTTGCACCAAATATTATAAAATCATATTGATAAGAATCTGCAAAACAAGCAGCTATATTTAGAAACAGGCCGTTTCTGTTAGGTACCCAAACGGATTTTGCACTCTCTTCCGTTCCAAAATTATAGGAAGGTATACTTTTATCGGAAACAAGAGCCGTTGTTGTTATGTCTTTGAGCCACTCCAGCTTTATTATTTTGTGCTTTATTTTATAATAATCACAGATATTTTTAGAAGACTCCATTTCCGATTTTGCTGATTTTTGCCCGTAATCAAACGTAAGAGCCAACTCTATTCCGTACTTATCTTTAGTACAACCAAGTGCGACAAGAGAATCCAGACCGCCGGATAACAAAATAACAGACTTACTCATCTGAACCTTCCTCATATTCATCTATTATTGACTTTGCTTCATTCTTTAAAAATTCCGAAAATGTTGGCAAAGATATAACTTCGTCCAAAATATCACGGCCGCGCATATTATACATAGCAATTAATGCATTTCTCTGAACTTCATTATCCTCATCTTTTAAAGCTTCTCTAATCAAATCATAAGCTTCTTCATACTCGCTGTTCATAAGAGCCTCGATTGCATTAATTCTTACCATGGGAGATGAGTCTAACAACGACTCTTTCAGAACTTTCAAAACTTTTTTATTATTTATATTAAGCTTTCCCAATGCTTCAATAATTCTTTCCTTTAAGAAAGAAAACTTATCCCAAATACCCTGCTTAGCTTCCATAATAGAAACCAAAGGTTCAATCGCACTTGCATCGCCCAACAATCCTAACGCAAAAGTAGCAGATTCTTTTACATAAACAGACTTTTCATCTTCGTCTTTTACAACATTAATCAAAGGCGTAACTGCAAACTTATCGCCTATTCGGCCAAGAGCATCGGCACAGGCCAAACGAATTTTATAATTTTCTTCCTTGTTATTAAGGCAATATAACAGTGCCCCAACCGTTGAAGTATCCTTATAATTTGAAATAGCTTTTGCGCATAATACTCTGGTATTTATAAATTCTTCGGACTCTTCGCTCTCAATATTTTTCATAAGCAATAAATCCAAAAGAATAGAAAGCGTTGTTTCAAATCTATATTTATCTGCAAGTTTTATAACACCAGAGAGTATTTCAGAATTTTTAACATTCAAAAGGGCATAATTGTATATTTCAATCAATTCTTCAGCATCATAAAACTCTTCAAGTTCTGCAATATTATTGATAACAACTTGCGGACTCTCTGTCTCAACTCCGCACCTATCTAATATAGCACCAAAATCCAACACTTTATTCACCACAAAAATAACATACAATAAAAGTCTCAAATTAGCAATTATTACTGCTTTTTAGAAAATATAGGTTTACATTTCTTAACATTTCGATAAAAAAAGGCAATTTTTGAAAATTGAAATACTTTATATATACATAAGCAGATTATAAAGGATAAGATTATGAAAGAAGAAGAATTAAACGCAGCAATGTCAGTTATATCAGATCCAATTAATAACGTTTATAAAATTGAATCCAGAAAAGACGAAGAAGAAATCAGAAGAATTTGCAGAATTTTTACAATAGCTGATAAACAGGCAAATAAACATAAAATGCTTTCAATCAAAAATCTTGCAACATTCAGACTTGTATTAAGTAATAACTAATCGAAGTTATAAATAGCACGCCGGCTTAGTAAATTTAACTAAGCCGGCTTTTTTGTTAAGTTTTGTAACAAAATAATCCCTTTGTGAAATTACATCTTTTTTAAATACTTTATATATATGTAAGATTTAAAAAACAAAAGATGGTGATGAAAAATGGCAAACACAGCAGCTTTATTAGGAAATTTATTAAACACAAACGCTGACATTAACTACTACACTCAACAGTCTATTTTCTGGAATGCTAAGTATGAAGCTAATTCAGCAAAGTTAAGTAAACAAGTTAAATATGAAGAAAAATGGCAGAATGCATTTGATTCAGCTATGGATAACACAAAAGAACTGAAAGCTGGTAACGTTACTGTTGGTGAAGGCAATAACAACCCGATGGTAGCAGATGATTATGCACACGCTAAAGTTAAACAATATGATGAAGAATTATCAATTGAACTTGCTGACTTAGATATTGAATATGATACAATGGTTACAATGTACGATACAATGCTTGAACAATTAAGAGCACAGCAGGAAAGCGAAAAGACTGCAACTTCTACAGCAGCTCAAGACACAGGCTTATTACAATCATAAGGTTAGGGGTAAATGAGCATTGGTTCATTTACCAGCCTAATAAACCTTTGAGGCGTTGTACATTAAAGAAGCTATGGTCATCGGACCAACTCCCCCCGGAACGGGTGATATATACCCGCAAGACGGTGATACGAAATCAAAATCTACATCACCGGTCAACTTCCCGTTGGCGTCACGGAAAATCCCAACGTCAACTACACAAGAATTATTCCTAACCATCTTACATCTTACAATCTTTTTACCCACCGCAGATATTAAAATATCGGCGGTTTTTATTTTGTCTTCTACACCCTTTGTATAAGAGTGGCAGATTGTAACAGTTGCATTCCGTCTTAAAAGCATCTGTGCCATGGGTTTTCCCACAATATTTGAACGGCCTAATACAACTGCATCGGCGCCTTCAATAGGAATTTTATACTCGTCAAGCAGCATGAGAATCCCCTGCGGTGTCGCAGGATAAAAATACGGCTCAAGCCCGATTGCGAGTTTACCAACATTTTCAGGTGTAAACCCATCCACATCTTTCTTTGGAGAAATCGATTCTACAATTTTATTTTTATCAATATGCTCTGGAAGCGGAAGCTGTACTAAAATTCCTGTAACATCTTCATCATTATTCAAATCTTTAATTATCGTTAAAAGATCTTCTTCAGAAATGCCGGCATTTTTTTCAATAACTGTCGATTTTATACCAACCTTTTCCGCAGCCTTCTTTTTATTATTTACATAAACCCTGCTTGCGGCATCATCACCGACTAAGATTACAACCAGATGCGGAACTTTAGCTAATGTGGAAACCTTAGCCTTTACCCTTTCTAAAATCTTTTGAGAAACAGCTTTTCCGTCTAATAATATCATCGATTCTCCTGCGGTAAATTTAACCTAAAATAAAACTGTTTTACAGCATCATTAACGATTACAGATTTTCTATCAAGAGTTCCCAAGGCTAATTTTTCATCAAAAGGAATAGTTCCCAGAACATCTACATCTGCATTTCTGAGCTCTTCTGCTATAAGGCTGATATTCTCATCTTTAACCTTATTTATAACCACTCCCATTTGTCCGCCAACGGCATATTTCGCTGAAAACTCGCTAATCCTTTTGGCAAGATGTAAAGAATCAATTGTCGGATTAGCAACAATTACAGTTAAATCAATATCGCTATCAACAAGCTGATTCAGATATTTTAAATCAAACTCACAATCAAATATAACAAAATCGTATCTGTCAATGAGCTTTTGGCAAGCATCATTAATCTGTCCGGTAATCGGGCATCTGCAATCCTTAGCACCAACAAACCAGGAAACAATTATATCGACATTATCAGATAAATTGACAATAATATCCTCAATTGCCCACTCAACATATTCGTGTTTAGTCATTCCCTGGGGGATTCCCGTCTTATATTCATGCTTACCGCTTCTTATGCCATAAATAGTATTCCTAATATCCAGCCCAAAAGAATGCCCGAGTTCGCCTGTTAAATCGTTATCAAAAAGCAAAATTGATTTATCCGGGAAATTCTCCTGAAGAACATTCAAAAATGCCTTAGTGATTGTAGTTTTTCCGCTACCGCTTTTTCCTGTTACAGCTATTTTTATACTCAAATTAAAAACCTCTTTTCTAAATTTTATCATAAAAATAAGCCAAACAAAGCCAATTAATCAGCTCTTGTTCAACGGGTTATAAGAATACTGACTAAATTTGATAATAATAGATTGGGTGAAATCCAATAATAACTTTTGTATAAAAAATTTAATCTTAGATTTTATCCAACCTGGCTTAACAAAAGAGAGGCTAAAGCCTCTCTTACCGTTAGTTATCAGAATATAGTCATTTTTGTTTTAGTTTCAAAGTATTCTTTTGCCTTAGGGTCATAAATACGTGTTTGTACCTACTTTCCACGCACTGTCATGCTGAATAGCCGTTCACTACTGTCCATGATAATTTTTAGGAGTACAAAATACTAATCCAACATCAGTGTAGGGTCCCTCCCCGAAATCAGAGATTTTGACCCTTCCACACAGAGGTCAATCCGGCGGGGCGAGTAGGCTCCAGGGCGGGCGTGGCGCTGCCCTCGCCCCTTGCGGGAGAGGGCAGAATTTCAAGTTGAGCATTAGCGAAACTTAGAAATTCGGGTGAGGGGTCTTTTTTATGTCCGGACATCGTGTAATATACCGCAATTGCAGATATGTCACAGTCTACAGAATTTGTTTATAAAATTATCTTGAACACTAGTGTCCTAACAGGAGAGGGTAGGGGTGAGGTGTCAATTATTAATTTTCAATAATGTTATTGTTGGGTTTCACCCAACCTACTTTTCTTCCCAGCGTGCCGTCATTCTGAGGGAGCGATAGCGACCGAAGAATCTCCTTCAAGAAACATCAAAAGTTAACGAGATTCTTCGGGCTCATTAAATGACCGTTTTCGCCCTCAGAATGACGCCGACTCAGGAAGTAAACCTACAAACTTAGAGTCAGAATTGGAGGGAAATATCTATAATAAAAAAATGGCGCGGACTAAAGTCCGCGCCATCATATATCTCTCTTAATTATTCCTTATCTGTTTTATCTTCACCACCAACAAGAAGATCAGGAGCTCCAAACATACCTTCTATTTCTTCCAAAATAGCAGATGGTTTTCTAGCCTGATTCCTTTGTGCAGCACGTCTTTGAGCTTCTTTATCACGTTCTTCGCTTGCGCAAGAAAGATGGTAGAAGCCTGTTCCAGCTGGTATCAAACGACCGATGATAACGTTTTCTTTCAAACCTCTCAATAAGTCTTTCTTACCTTCTACTGCTGCTTCTGTAAGGATTCTTGTTGTTTCCTGGAATGAAGCGGCTGAAATAAAGCTTTCAGTGTTCAAAGAAGCTTTTGTGATACCTAACAACATGTATTCACAAGTTGCTTCCTGACCGTCATGTTCTCTAACAGCCTTGTTTTCGTTTTCGAAAGTTTGAACCTCAACCAGCTCGCCCGGTAATAAGTTAGTATCACCAGAATCAACAACACGAACCTTCTTAGTCATCTGACGAACAATAATTTCGATGTGCTTATCAGCAATTTCTACGCCTTGAGAGCGGTAAACACGCTGAACTTCATCTACTAAGTATTGTTGAGCTTCTTCAGGACCGCAAAGTCTGATTACATCGTGCGGGTTCAAAGGACCGCTTGTTAAAGGCTGACCCTTTTTGATTTTTTGCTTATTTTGAACCACGATACTTGCATCGATTGCAAACTTAATTTCAGTTCTACTTCCGCCTTCAGATACCAAGAATAATCTCGGAACATCATCTTCGATTTCGATTTCGGCAACACCGTCAGTTTCTGCTAAAATAGCACAGTCTTTTGGTTTTCTAGCTTCAAGCAGTTCTTCTACTCTCGGAAGACCTTGAACGATATCGCCCGTTTTTTCTCTTTCGAATACTAATGTTGCAAGCATATCACCTCTTAGAACAAGAGAGCCTTCTTCTACCTGTAACATAGTACCAGGGCTGATTAAGTAAGGACGACCGTTTCTGATTGTAACAGAATTTGCACTTACATCAATTATCTTACCTGAAACAGTTGCAACTTCACCTGAATCTGCAAGCGGAGTATCAAGTTTAATGAAGTTTCCTTTCTTGACAGAAGGCTTAGATTTTGTTTCAATAACTGTCTCATAATTAGCACAGTTAAGGAGTAGTCTTCTAGACTCACCTTCTTCATTCTTAATAGATGCAACACCATCATTAAGAGCAAGAACTTCAGTCTTAGCAATAGGTGTCTTAGGCTCAATTACCTGACCGTTATCAACAAGAAGCTCTGTCTGTAGAGAGTTGTTCATATTAGAAGTACCCTCTAATTCACGACGAACAATTAATGTTTCAAGAACAACTATCTTCAATTCACCTTTATCGTCAAGTTCTACAAGACCTTTTAAGTGTGATAAGTATCCTTGCATTTGAAGAACTAAACTTGTTCTTGTTAATGTTGCACCGTCTAAGTTTCTTACTCTAGCACCGTCCTTGTACTGTAGTTGTGTTACAGGAACGATATTGATTAATTCATCTGTTGTATTGAATTCAATTGACACATCTTTTTGATCAATAAACATTGGCTGAACCGGCCTTACAAGAATTTGTATCGGCTTATCTTCTAATGATTCTTCTTCAAGAGATGATGTATCAATTTCTTCATCTAAATCATCGATATCTAAATCATCAAAATCCATTTCCATTATAGTAACAATAGAAGTTTCTTTTGCTTTGATACCTTTTGCAATTACAGTACCGGCTTCTACAACAGAACCTTCTTCAACCTTAAGCTCTGATACACTCGGTAAAGTATGTACTTCACCAGGTCTAATAGTTACTTCATGTATAACTTCATTAAATTCTTTAAATTCAACAATACCGTCAATATGGCAGTACACATCTTTTACAACTTCAGTACCTGCCGTAACAAATGTACCATTATCAACCATCTTGAGAGACGAATCTTTATTAACCTGATGAACTTCTTCCGGTACGAATACTATATTACCAGGTTTTGTAACTATCTGATTATCATCAACTTCAATATCTACATACTTAATTTCACCAGATGAAGTTACAGAACACTCATCATCGATTAGCTCAGCAATAATCATGCCGTTTTCTACTGTTGTATCAATAGGAGCTTTTACAATATATTTTTCACCGGTTTTCTTAACAGTCCAGAGCTGTTCTTTCTTGGTCTGTTCAAATGAAGCATTTGCAGGGGTTAAAGATGCAATTACAATCGTAATTTCTTTACCATGAACAAT
>CALUQF010000085.1 GCA_944322835.1 Candidatus Gastranaerophilales bacterium
ATGTTTAATAATATGTATATTCCGGCAAACACAAGACATTCTATTAATTTTACCTTTAATGATACATTTGCTTTTTCCGGTAGCGGCTTGCAATCAATAGGAACTGCATCTCCTGACGAAGGTTTTGTTGAAATAGCAGCTTATATTGATAAAAACCACAATAACATATTTGATAAAGATGACATAAAAGTTCCTAATGTCCCGGTAAAAGTTGGCTGGAAAAGCCAGCCTATAAAAACTAAAAGAAGCGGTTTTTGTCCCCTTCAAAATGTAGAAAAAGGTTATTATGATATTAAACTTGACGGAGATAATCTGCATGCGAACCTGTCACCGGAGAAGGATTTAAAACAGTCAATATATGTTGAGCCGATGAAAACAACAAGAGTAGAATTCCCGCTAAAAAGCACAGTCGGCAATATTTCCGGAAAACTAAAAATACAAGATGAATTTAATAGAAAAATGGTCATTACAGATTTTATCGTGAGTCTTTTTGATATGGAAGGGCAGGAAGTTGCATATTCAACGGTTGATGATTCCGGCAATTATTATTTTTCAGGTATTTCTCCCGGCAAATATAAAATCGCGCTGGACCAAAATTTTGTAAACGATTACAATCTGACTCCGGATATAGAGAAAGGCGAGATTCTGATTGATATTCCATATGTTTATAGAGAATTTGTAGAATTGAATAATCAGGATTTAATTTATACATGCCTTTAAGATTTGTATATATTTACTCCTTTTTCGTAAGCTTCAACGGCTCTTGCGGCTTCTTCTTCCGAATATTTATATAATCCGAGACTTATCATAATTCTGCCTTCAGATTCTTCAAACAGTTTTTTCTTAATTTTATAAGGGTATGTTTCGTTACCTTGAAGATGACCTTTGTGGATTTCTCTTATAATATCATCAATATACATTTGCATATATTGAGGGATTTTTGGGTGTCTTTTTATATATTCAACAAGAGGCATATTTTCTCTGTAACGGTTCCCGCTGGCAGAAGTTAAAAGAAAATTTCCTATCGTATTCAATCCGCCGTTAGAAGCTGGAGTAACGTGTTCTATGGAGCCTGTTGAGGCAATAAATATACGTCTTATAATCTCTGTCTGGCTTCTTTTAGAATATTTTACAACGAAAGCGTTTCTGCTGCTTTCAGATGTTGGAAGGAATAGAGCTTTGTTTCTTATGTTGTTTAAAATTTCTCGTTCATTTTCTTTGGGAATAATTTCTTCTAAGGAGTTCAGGAAAGTTTTGCGTTTAAATGTATCGTGAGTTGAGCTGCTAATAATTATCTGCCTGCATTTTGTTGTCTTTGCTCTAATCTTTAGTGCTGAATTAGGAGAAAGTCGTTTTGTAAGCCTATCCACATCATCTAATACTTCCATTTCTTCAAGTTTAAGTCTTGTAAGACAATTCATTTTTATCATCTGCAGGCAGTTTTGAAGATTATCATCAGGATTAATCAGGGCAAAATCTTTAAATATTGCAAACATTGCTTTTTCTGTCGGGAGCATATATTCTTGATAAAGAGATAGAAGCTCTACTGCATCAAGCGCCGTATGGCATTTAGCCAAATTCTTTTCAAAACCTTTTATATTATCGGTCGGAATAATTTTAATACCTCTATACGGGCAAGTGATATCTTTAAGTTTTCTTAGCGGTTTGCCGGCAGAAGTTTTACCCTCATACGGGATATCATAGTAATATTTAAGATAGTTTTGCGGGGTAATATGTTTAAGCTTTTTAGATTTCATACTTTCGCTCCGGCTGCACTTCCATGATATCAGATGATATTAGCCTTCGCAAGGTTTATGTGTAAGCTGATTTTAATTTAAACATAGAATTTATTGGATGCGGTAAATCACGGTTTTACCACAACCTACAAGATTTTATGGAAAGTTGCTTTATGTCATCCTGAAAGCGTAGAAAATCGAGGGAATTGAATGTGATAAGAAGGTAAGATTTCAACACCGATTTTCAAGCTGTTCAGGATCTTACAAATTAGAAGACATAATTTCCAGCTGGTAAGATGCTGAAATACGCCTCTATTTATATACAATTCCCCTCCCATTTTCTTCCTTTGCCGGCTATTCAGCATGACAGTTATTGTCGGACTAATGTCCGACATATTATCTACATAACTCTTTTCTATCGCAAAAAAAGAGAAAAAAGTAGGAAGTACATAGAAGGTTAAAATCCAATACACAAAGGCAATAGAACCTTAAAGACAAAAACCCAATGTAACACAATAGATATTATGTTACATTCCGGTAACCTAATTTTATTAATCTTACATTTTCTTATAACTGCATATTTTGAAAAAACTTTAGAATATTAACAAAATTTGTTACAAAATTTAACAAACCTTGCTAAATTATATTTTGTCGTGATTATTTCTGTTTTTGGTATAATGAATTTAAACAGGGAGATAAATTATGCTAGAAATATTGAAAAAGAGTGCAATGGAACAGAACAGAGCTCTTAGAAATAAAGAAGTTTCAGCTGTTGAACTTACTAAGGCCTCATTAGAGAGAATTAAAGATGTTGACGGGGAATTAGGTGCATTCAATTCTTTAACAGAGGATATTGCGCTTAATACTGCAAAACAAGTTGATGAAAAAATAGCTAAAGGTGAAGAGTTGCCGCTTCTTGCAGGGGTTCCTTTGGCATTAAAGGATAATATGAATCTTATCGGTTCAAAAACAACAGCATCAAGTAAGATTCTTGAAAATTTTGTTTCGCCTTATAATGCAACCGCAACCCAGAAACTTTTGGATAACTTAATTCCAATTGTTGGAAAAGCTAATTTAGATGAGTTTGCAATGGGCTCTTCTAATGAAAACTCTGCTTTCAAAAAAGTTCATAACCCCTGGAATTTGAATAAAGTTCCGGGCGGCTCATCAGGCGGTTCAGCAGCTTCTGTTGCCTCTTGCGAAGCGACTCTCGCTTTAGGTTCAGATACGGGCGGAAGTATCAGACTTCCGGCAAGTTTCTGCGGAATTGTAGGTATGAAACCTACTTACGGAAGAGTTTCAAGATACGGTTTAATCGCATTCGCCTCTTCTCTTGATCAAATCGGGCCGTTTGCAAGAACTGTTGAAGATGCTGCTGCTTTATTAGAAGTAATTTCCGGATACGATAAGCACGATTCCACTTCATTAAATCTGCCTGTTGAAAATTATAGAAACAGCTTAAATAATGATATAAAAGGAATGAAAATCGGGGTTGTAAAAGAACTCGTATCAGAAGGGCTTTCTCCTGATGTAGAAAAAGCTATAAAATCTGCAATTGAAACATACAAGTCCTTAGGTGCAGAAGTTGTTGAAGTATCACTTCCAAACCTAAAACATTCAATTGGTATATATTATATTCTGGCTACTGCAGAGTGCAGTTCAAACCTAGCTAGATTTGACGGCGTAAGATATGGTCACAGAACTGCCGATGCTAAAAATCTTCTTGAAATGTATTGCAAGACAAGAGCTGAAGGCTTTGGTCCGGAAGTTAAAAGAAGAATAATGCTGGGAACTTATGCGCTCTCATCAGGATATTATGATGCTTACTATAAGAAAGCTCTGCAGATGAGAAGAGTTGTAATGGAAGATTTTATAAAAGCATTTTCAAAAGTAGATGCTCTAATCTCTCCAACCTGCCCGAATACAGCTTTTGATTTGGGTGCAAAAACAGAAGATCCGCTTGCAATGTATTTAACAGATATTGCAACAATCTCTGCTAACCTTGCAGGGCTTCCGGCTATATCTGTTCCGGCAGGATTTGATGCCGAGGGAATGCCTATCGGCTTACAGATAATGACTCCTCAGCTAACAGAAACAAAATTGTTCAATCTTTCTTACAAATTTGAACAAGCGCATGATTATTACAAACAGCTTGCTAAGATATAAAGGTGTGTTTCTTATATTAAACAAAAGTGTGCAGTCTGAATGGCTACACACTTTTTTATATTGTACACTTTAAGTTTTGTAACAAGTTATAGAAAATCGGGCAAATTATTAAATTTATGCGTTTTAACGAAATAAAACAGAAGGTGCGTGTATATGCAAATAAATAATAATTCTCACTCTCAAATTATTAATCAAAATCCTGCATTTAGGGGTAAATGGGCAAAAAGCGAAAACGGTACTCCTTATTATAAAACTAATTCAGGTGCAATTGCCGGCTCTATTATGGCTATACCAGCATTAGCATCCTGGCTTGTACAAAAAAAAGATGGTTCTTTTGTCCTGGAAACATATAAAAATTTAGGTATAGAAATTGATAAGGAAGCAAAAGATATAATAATGAATGACGCAAAGAGGCTTGCTAAGTATAAATACATATTCGCAGCAATAGCAGCCGCTTGTACGGCAGCCTGCGGTATTATTTATGATAATGTTAGAAACAAAAAAGCAAAAGAGGTTGCAGAATCTGTAAGGCAGCATGGAGTAAAAAGTACGATAGAAAATAATAGTAATGCAGCTCTATCTAGACGTGGTCATGTATACTATGAAGCAAGTGACGGCTTGAAACTTGGCGGTTTAATGGGAGCAGGCTGCGGACTTATAGAAGGAGCAATGAGTGCACCTAAAAGGCCTGCACAATGGCTTGTTTCTATAATAATGTTTGGTCTTGGAGGAATGCTTATGGGTAAAATTACCGATAGTAATTCTAACAATGAGGTTCGTAAAAACGTTTAAGTATCTGATAAAAATTCGGACAATATAAGATTGCTTATCAAGACCCCTTGGAGATTTAACCTGTATCCAGCAGGTGTTTTTTCAATATAACTTTTATACTTATCAAGAATTTCCTTATACTTACTCCCGAAATAAATCCCAAATTTATTTTGAATCTCTTTTATATTTATTCCGGAAGTTTTTCGGAAACCTAAAAATATCTCTTCTTCCAGTTTTTCTTGTGCTGTAAGTCTGTTAAAAGTTACGGGGTGAATTGGATTTAGGAGATATTTATCTAGGTCGCATTCATTAGAGTATCTGACGCCTTCTAAATAACCATGTGCAGAGGCTCCAAAACCGTAATACTCATTGTTATTCCAGTAATTAAGATTATGTCTTGATTCAAAACCCTTGAGAGCAAAATTACTGATTTCATACCTGTAAAAACCTCTTTTTTCGAGAAAATTATTTATTTCAATATACATATCTGCTTGCATGTCATCATCTGGTATTGCTGGCGGATTTTTACCCCAGAAAGATTCTTCTTCAATTTTTAATCCGTAAGTAGAGACATGCTGAATACCAAGTTCCACAAACTTTTCTAAATCATTCTTCACCCCTCTTATTGTCTGTGTTGGGAGACCATAGATTAAGTCTACGCTTATATTTTTGAACCCGGCTTTTTTTGCTAAAATAACCGCCTCTATTATATCCTTACTCTCATGCCTTCTCCCTATGAGTTTTAAGATATTGTCATCAAAGGTTTGGGAACCAATACTCATACGATTAAAACCAAGATTAAACAAAGTTTTCAGATAACTTTCCTCTACATCATCAGGATTTATTTCAATAGTTATTTCTGGATTTTCTGTAAAATTGAAAATTTTTATAATTTTATTTAAAAGTCCTGTTGGAACAAGAGACGGAGTGCCGCCTCCGAAATAAAGAGTATCTAATTTTTCACCCTTATAAACATCTGAGATTTCTTTGCTTAAGCAATTTATATATTCTTCAATTTTATCTAATTCAGTATAAGAAATAAATGAGCAGTATTTACATTTAGATTTACAAAATGGAATATGAATATAAACGCTTTTTACCATATTAAAAACCTGTGCTTGCCAGAGCTAATAATAATCATACTAACATAAATTTTTATTAATTGCTTTCTTAGATATGTATGATAGTATAATAGGGTGCAATTTTGGCACCTACCGGGCTTTACTCCGGCCTTATTGAATGTCAATTGTCATGTACTCTCTCTTCTATAAGGTCTAACTGCTTAGGATAAATTCAATAGAAAAAGTCTTAAATAGGCGTATATCTGTATTTGACCGGAATTATTAAATGTCTTTTATATCTACTAAATGTAAAGTTTTGTAAATAGTTTTTTTTTAAACAGGCAATTTTTAAACAAAAAAATACTTTCATGTATATGTAAGGGAAAATTACAAAAGTAAGGTATACAAAGTAAGATAATTAAGGTTATTGTATCTAAATTATCTTGTAAGAAAGGCGGTTATTTATGTCACTAGGTTTAGGAATCAATGGTATCAGCTCATACGCAAACGACCCGTATTTTGCATATGCTCTAAGTTCATACAATCCTAATTTTATGGGAACACAGCAGACTGTACAACAGCCTCAAGTGACGCCCCCAGCTGTTGATACAAGCGCCTCAACAACAAATCTTCCACAAGCTGACTATACAGAAAAAAGTTCTAATGCCGGTACGGTAGCCGGTGTAATCGGAACCGCATTAACTGCTGGCGCTTTAATCTATGCCTACAGAAAAGGAAAAGGTACCGGTGAAGGCTTAGCACGCATTAAAAACGGCTTTAAGAAAATGCTTGGTATGGATGTTAAAACGACGGCTGAAACATCTCAAACTGTTGTAAACAAGATTAGAGCTGTAAAAGGTAAAGACGGAAAGCTTGTTTATACTATTCCAGGCAAAAATAAAACTTTAAGGTCTACTGCGGAAATAAATAAATATGCTGCTGACTATGGTATTGATTTAAAACAATTATCGAAATTTAATGCAGAAAAAAGTAAACTTAATGGATATCAATTTGAAATCAAAGATGGCGGTATAACAAATCTTATAACCGTAAAAAATGGGCAGATTGCAGATATACATAATGGTACAAAATCCATAAAAGATATTCTGGATTCAACAAATGCAGATGATATTAAATTTGTTGAAAGTATTCAAAAACGAATTGCAGATATAGAAAAAGGTGTAAATACAAATTGGAATGCCTATAAGGGATTAAAAAATATTGAATATCAAACCCAAATTAATGATGATATTGTTACAATGACAAGAACATCTCTGGGAGAAAAACCAAAAGTTACAGAATTGACAACACTTGAAAGATTTTCGCAGGATTCTGATGCATTTAAAGCTTATCTGTATAATAATCCGGAAGCAAAACAGATATTCTTATCAGAAACTCTTAAGAAAGGTCAAATCCCAGAAGGTCTTAAAGTCGAATCATTTGATTATAGCTTTAATAAACAAATAAAATGTCATTACAAAGATGGAAACCTTGTAGGTATTACAAAAGATGGAAAGTATTACGCGAAAGGTTCTGATGGATGTGATGCATTCCTTGCTGAAAATGAAGATGTATTAAAGAAAGCTATTGATAAAATATTCAAAAAAGGTGAACTCAAGAATTTTGAGAATCCAGTGCTTGTCGCAGTATAAATCTTTCCCCTTTCTCCAATATATACAGCCCCCGATTTAATAAATCGGGGGTTTTTATGTCTATGTTATAATTCAGCTATGAAAAAGATTTTAGAATCATTTCTGGATTTGATTTATAAAAAGAAGTGTTATTTTTGCCGCTCTTCTAAATATTCACTGAAAATGTGTCCAAAGTGTTATGAAGAGCTGCAATTTACGGATTTTCGCCCAAATAGAATAATTGAAGGGGTAAATATTTATTCCTGCGGAGTGTATGAAAAAGTTTTACAGAAACTTATTAGAGGGCTTAAGTACCACAAGCAAAAAGAACTTGCTTTTTATCTGGCAAAATTTATGTATGAATACTGGACTCAGCTTGAAATTTCCGGAGATTTTCAGGTCGTTCCGACTCCTTTGCATAAAAACAGAATTAGAAAAAGAAAGTATAATCATATGGAGCTTGTGGCCGTTGAGTTTTGCAAGCTTACGGGATATACGCTCAATACGGAATTAATAAAAAGAGTTAAGGATACAAAGCCGCAGTATAGACTTTCAAGAAAAGAGCGTCTCCAAAACTTGTCGCAGGCTTTTGAAGTTGATTTATCGAAAAATCTCAACAAGCCGGTTTTAATTCTGGATGATATCTGTACAACCGGCGCTACGTTTGAAGAAATGATTAATGCGCTTAAAGAACAAGGGATAAAAAATATAGTATGTATGGCATCTTCTTCTCCCATATGTTAAAATAAAAATACTAAAAGGAGAGCTATGTTCAAGACAAAACCCAAAACAAATATGGAATTGGAAATTATCGAGCAGACAAAAATTATTCCGTATATTTTGATGAAATACATTAACCCTGAAACCGGTGAAATTAAAATAGATTTACCGTCTGATATTACAAAAATAGTACTTGTTGCAAGCGGTTCCTCATATCATTGCGCAAGATTTGCCGTAGATTTGCTTGAGAAAATTTCCAAGATTGAGTCAAGGGCTATCTATTCAA
>CALUQF010000086.1 GCA_944322835.1 Candidatus Gastranaerophilales bacterium
GCGCTTGTAGCTCAGTAGGATAGAGCGGAGGTTTCCTAAACCTTGTCTGCCGTGGGTTCGACTCCCTCCAGGCGCATTTTTTATGGAGTAAATATACTGCAATTTATTCAGAGCTAACATTAGTAAATTTGTGTTTATGCTTTGTCTGTAGAATGTAAATTTGATAAAACCACAGCAGAAATCATAAATATACAGCCAAAAATCTCTTTCGGAATCATTGTTTCACCTAAGATTAATGTTCCTCCAATAACTGCAAAAACTGATTCCAGACAAAGAATCAAGGAGGCAACGGTCGGCTGAGTGTATTTTTGGCCGTATATTTGCAGGGTATAAGCAACTCCACAGGTTAACACACCTGCAACAAAAATTGAAACCCTGCATGCAACTATAGATGCGATTGTAGGTGTTTCAAACATAAACATCAATAAAGCTGATAAAATCCCTACCGTAAAAAACTGTACACAACAGGTTTTAACAGCATTAACGCGCTCTGAATAATAATTAACGATTAGTATTTGTAATCCGTAAAAGAATGAGCCAAACAAGAGCAATATATCATATGCATTAAATCCGCCCCCTGCTTTGTAACATAAAAGATAGAGGCCTGTGACTGCAAGACATACGCTTGTAATAACTTTTTTACTCAGTTTTTCGCCTTGTAAAACAGCAACCAGAGGTACAAAGACGACATATAGAGCAGAAATAAATCCGGCTTTTCCTGCTGTAACATATTGCATACAATACTGTTGAACGCTCATTGCAAGGAATAACGAAATCCCGCAGCCGATTCCTGCTCTTGCTAGATTCATATGCTGGTAGCGTTTCATTCTTTTAGTCCTCTTATCAGGTTTTGAGAATTTTACCCACGCTATTACAGGCAAAAGACTGAGACCGCCAAGAAAACTTCTTACCGTATTGAAAGTAAACGGGCCTACATGTTCCATGCCCTCTCTCTGTGCAACAAAAGATAAACCCCAGATGACTGCGGTTAAAACTAACGCAAGATTACCCAGAATTCTTTTCTTCATACCAGATATTATATTACAAAAAAATTAATATTTCTTTGTAACCCAGAGAAGATGATATCCATATTCGGTTTCAACAGGCTCTGAAACTTCTCCGATATTGCCGTTAAAAGCTGCTTCTTCAAAAGGTTTTACCATCTGGCCTCTGTGGAAACAGCCCAAATCTCCACCATTTCTTCCGGATGGGCATTTTGAATAAATACGTGCATAATATTTAAAATCGTCAAAATTATTAATCTGGCTTTTAAGCTTAACGGCATCTGCCTCTGTCGGAACAAGAATATGATTGGCGCATACAGTTGTAAATTCTTCTGCGAAAACATTTCCACCGATTAACAAAATTGTTAAAACCAATAACTTTTTAATCATAATAACTCCTCTGTTTTTTATTATTCCTAAACATAATACTAAAAATTTTATCATAAATCTATATACAATTGAGCAGAAAGTTGCTATTTTCTTTGAGCATCTTATAGATAATATAGAACGGGCAATATGAAGTTTTATTCCCAAAGGCTATCATTGATTTTGTTTGGAAAGCAAAAAATCTCAATATGCTACTGTCTTTCTATTGTAAATAATTGTAAAATTGTTTTAATAAAAAGGCAATTTTTAATCTTCACGTGTATTATATCTTATATAAGTGTAGTTTGTGAAAGGAATAAATTATGGTTCAATCAGTAGACGGCAATTATATTAACAGACCTACTTATAATGCAGTAAAGATTAATATTAAAAAGCCGGAAGTAAACGCAGGAGATAATGCAAATACGGTAGTTAACGATAATGGAATATACAATGCAGTAAATATTGATATTGACAATCCGTCTGTTAATACAAAATCTAAAAGAATATATGATTATCCGACAGCTGAATGCCCCGTTACATATGATATGGCAAATATTCAGCCCGCAGCATTGCCCCAGGGATTTGTTGCATATCATACAACAAATGTGATTCTTCCCAAGATGGAAAACGAACTTGAAATAGATGGCGGCGAAGCCGATAAAGAAGTAAGTACAGAAGAAGATATTGCTGCTCAAAAAGAGACGGAAGCTGTCAATGAAGAGACAGCAGAAGAACCTGAAAAAGCAGACGAAATTATAGAACCCGCACCGGCGGAAACCCCGGGGGTTGATGCGAAAGAAGTAGAAGTTCCGGAACCGAATTATACAACGGTGGAGGCTGAAAAAGGTAATACCGACACTATTAACAATGATGTTAAGGTGATGGAGGCAGAAGTTAAGGAAGCTGAAATCAAAAAACCTGAAATTATTCCGGCAGAAGATATTGTCCCAGAAGTAGATATTCCGCTTGTTGTATCAAATCTAACAAGCGCTGATTTCGATACGCAGGCGCTTCAGATGGAAGAGATTGCACGAATATCTTTAGATAATCCGGAAAACGCTGTGCCGTATATAGTCCGTGATGTTTTCGGAAGTTTGATTGAAATTACCCGAAAAGATACAGTAAATCTTGCACCGCCGACAGATGCACAGGTAGAAGCAAGAAAGAAGGTTATGGCTAATTTTATTGCAAGAGCCAATGCAGAACAAAATCCCCGGAATGGAGCAGTACAGCTTCCGTATAAATTAACGGACCACGATATTGCGATTGCAAATGAACTTTCTCCAATGGAGCTGGCTGAAAGAAATAAAGAATATGCTCTTTATACAATGGCAATTTTAGCTAAGGTTTATACCGATGAGGTAGAAAAACAAACAGGAAACATTGTTCCTATGACAGATATTCCAGGTACCTCTGCTATGGTTGATGCATTGAGATACAGCCAGAATGCCGGAGTAAAAGTTGCGGCAATTGATGCCCTAAGACATATCCAACGACCGGAATACAAAGAAGAACTAACAACACTTTATACTCTTGCTCAAGCTGATGCTAATCCGATGGTTGCAATTGCAGCTCAAAGAGCACTCGAGTCTGTTAATAATAACTAATAACACCCTTTCATTACAAACACAACACACAAAAAAGTCCCGGAAGAATTAATGATTCTTCCGGAACTTTTTTGTTAAACTATTTTTCTTCAGGGGCTTCTGCCGGCTGAACTTTTTCCGGACACGGAGGCGGGCAAAGTTTCTGGCGTTGTTCAAATCTTTGTCTGCCTTCTTTTTTCATCTGTTTTAAGATTTTTTTCTGGTCTCTTGTTAAGATTGATTCAAAATCTTTCATGTTCTGTTTTCTAATAGAATTTGCCTGTTTTTGAAGTTCCTGGATTTCTTTATCTATTGCAGCAAGCTTTTCTTCCTGTGCCCAGGTTGCAATTCTGGACATTTTCACCATTTCTGCCTCTTTTTTCTTTGCAAAAATTTGTTCCATTACAGGCTTCATTTGTTTGTGTCCATTTAATCTGATTTCTTTAGCCTTTGCTTTCTGTTCGTCAGTCAAACCTAATTTTTGTTCAAAAGCTGCTTCACGTGCTTTTCTGATTTTCATCATTTCTTCTTTTGAAGGACGCTGTTTTACATCTGTTTTAATACCCTCATTAACAGCAGGTGCTGTTTTTTCGGCTGTATTTGCCGCAGGTGCTGCCGCTGTTTCTTCTGCTTTTACTGCTGCTGTTGACATAAGAGTCAATGCGCATAACATAATTGCTAATTTTTTCATAACTAATACCTCACTTTTTATAATAAGTCTTTTAACACTTCTGCTAACTCTTTTTTAGCATTGTATACCCTTGATTTAATTGTACCAATTGGACAGTTTAGTTTCTTTGAAGCTTCTTCATATGTATATCCGTATATTTCGCATAACATAATAGTTTCTTTTAATTTCGGTTTTAAACCTTCTATAGCATTTATAATCCTTTTTTGTCTTTCTGATGTTATTAAATTGTCTTCCGGATTTTTCTTTTTATCTTTTATTGATGTTAAAGTGTATTCATCAGATGTAGAATTCTGCTCATATCTGACCGACGCGGATTTGAGATAATCCTTAGAAGCATTTTTTGCAACAGTATTCACCCAGCTCTTTAAAGAACCCCGTTCTTCATACTTTTCAGAATTTTTCCAGAGCTTTATATAAACCTCTTGTTCTATATCTTCGTTTTCTTGTTTTGTAATTAATTTTACGATATTTTTAATATTTTGTTTGTTGTTTTTGATTAGTTCGTTAAAGTTCATTCACCCACCATTAAGAGTCCGTAAGAATCGACAGGAAACCCTAAATCCTCGGCGGACAGTGTTTCTCCGTAGCGCAGAGTATCCATCATATCTTCATCATTTACAACCACACCGGCTGTAAGTGATGAAAATATCAGAAGAAACATTGCGCAGGCGATTCTGAATTTCGGACGCTTTTTTTTATCTTTTGCCCGATAATATAGTTTCACTTCATCAATCAATTCAGATACTCTGTCCATTTGCTGCTGTTCCTGCCTGCACTCTTCGCATTCCTGAAGGTGCTTTTTCAGAGTATCTTCATCGGAGAAAACAAATAAACCTTCGTATTTTGAACATTTTTTATCCATTTTGTTACCTCTATATTAGTATAACGAAAAAGGAGACAAAATGTTCATTATTTAGTTTTGTAAATTTTAAACTTGTATTTTTTTTATTTTAAATATTTCTTAAATGTTTGATTTCAACTTTTGGTTTTAAAATAATTGATATTACATCGATTCTGTATTTTTTATAATTAGGATTTTCTTGCAGATAGGTGAATAATCCAGTTTTGATATTATTATATTTACTCCTTGTAATAGCTTCTTCTGGGACTCCAAATTTGTCAGAGCTTCGGGTTTTGACTTCAATAAAAACAAGTGTATCTCTATCTTGCGCAATAATATCAATCTCACAAAACCTTGAAAAGCGCTTATTTGTCTCAAGTATTTTGTACCCTTGTTTTTTTAGATAATCAGCGGCAATATTTTCACCTTGTTTTCCAATCTGGATATTAGTTTTGAACATAAATTAAGTATGAATCTCTTTCTTGTTTTTTATACAAAATTTTCTTATTTTTCAGCCATTCGTTTATAAAAGGAAAAATCGGATCCAGTTTATAATCTTTAATTAAATAAAGCCAGTATTTTTGATTTTTATTGAGATTATTCAAATAATCAAAGGCTTCTTTTTTAGCGGCATGCTTTATTTCCATTATATAAACATTGTCGGTGTATAATTGCTGCTTGCTGGAATAAAAAAGATAACTGGCAGATGATGCTGAATTAATGAGTATAATATCTTCTTTCGGATTAAATTGTTTTTTTAATTCCGCCATTAAATTTTTAGGTGAATATCTTACCAGTTCAGAAGTATCTTTATAAGTGTAAATATAATGCGGTGAATATTTATAGAAACTTAATATAATAAAAAGAAGTGTTATCCAACAAGTCGGTTTTGGAAATACAGATGTATCAAACGGACGAATGATTGTAATAATAAATATTGGAGCAAAAAATATACTTACACGTCCAGCAAAGGGGTAAATATGAATTAGGGAAGCTGTAATTACTCCTAAAAATATCAATAATATAAGAAGTGAAGTATTTCTGTTCTTACCCCTGTCAAAACCGCAGTCAATGATTCCCCACAAAAATAATATCAGCGGAAATATTGTTGTCTTATTAGGTATAAAATCGAATCTCATATTAAATCCAATTATCCTTATAAAATCAACAAAAGAGAATTCCCAAAAGCCGTCATTCCAATAATTTGGGAATACAGAATCCATATTTGCCTTAGATGGCAAAAGGGTGAATATATAATACAACAACATTGTTGCCGCAAACGGAATAAAAATTGCAGTCAATTTTTTATAAAAATTTTTATCTTTTAGATTATTAATAATATTAACGATAATAAATGCACCGATAAAAAACACGGAAGGCAGTGAAATTAGAGGCAAGGCAATTAACATTATTGATAGTAGGATAATTTTTCTGATATCAAGTTTTGCAATATTAATTTTAGGGAACAAATACAGACATAATAGCCCAATAAAAACATCTGTGGAATATTGCTTAAAAATTATTGCGTATGTAATAAACTGTCGATTAATTGCAAATAAAAACAGAGATATTAAAATCGAGAGTTTTTTGGAAAAATAATTGGTGCATATTTTATAAAATAATAAAATAGAAGCGATTCCTGCCAGAAACGGAATTAGAGTCAAAGCTTTCTTGCTATAGCCCGAGATATTTGCGAGGAATTTAGAGACAAGCATAAAAATAGGTGGTGCTGATTGCCCCGCATCCAATGGTAGAAATAGGGCCAATGAATTTTTTGCTGCAAGAAGTGCTATAGCAAGTCTGCATTCATCGTCTTCAAAAACATTATTCAGTAAATATAAATTAGTGCGAAGTACAATACCAAGGAGGAATATTATAACCAAAATGGTATAATATAATATATCTTTTTTATTAAATCTTTTGAAAAATTCACTCATTTACAGATTCCTTAGAGAGTATCATAACAATATTTTTACCAAATTTTTTATTAAAGATTTTATCTAATAATATTGAAATGGGAAATACTACTTTATCAAAAAGTACAATAAAAAATTTTGAAATAGTACCTTTACGATTTATTATTTTATAGATGTAAGCTAATAAGTAACCAACACAGTCAAAATATTCATAGCTTTTAATTATAAATTGACAATTAATTGCCAGTTGTTTAAGTTTTTCTAAATCGTATCTGCGGAAATGTCCTAATTTTTTGTCAAAAGAAGAATAAAGTTTTGAATTTGCAGGAACAAAAAGAAAAAATGTTCCACCTGGTTTTAGCTTATCATATATCTGTTTAAGTACCATTTCGTCATTTTCAATATGCTCAAATACATTAAAAGAGACTATATTGTCGATTGAATTATTAGGGTATATCTCAATATTTTCAACGAGTTTTAGTCCTTTATTTTTAATAATTTCAGCTTGTTCCGCATCTGGCTCAATACATTCGACAGAGAAGCCTCTTTGCTCTAATAATTCTGAAAAAGTTCCAAGCCCTGCTCCAAAGTCTATAATTTTTTTACAATTTGTATTAATTTTATTAATACAATATTCTACTAAATAGTTATTATAATTTTTTGCTTTAAGCATTAAGTTTAGAACGTCAGTTCCTGCATATTTCATTAGTAAAACCTTTTCTAACAAAAAAGCTAAGCCTGAGGCTTAGTTTTAAATCTCTCTTTATATAAAATGGAGCAGTAAACTTGCCCAGATTAAAACTGCATAACTCTATTTCTACATTAAATAGGTACTAAAGTCAAGACTTTATAAATCAACTAAAAATGTTTCAAGCAGCCCAAACGTTGTAAAATCCCACTTACATGTTACGATGAAATCATAAATTATATTGCACATTTAAATTCAAAATAAAAACTTTAGGCAGTAATGCCAAGAGTAGAACAGACCTCCCACCTTTTCAAGCACAACAAACTTTTTCTGCATAAGGTGTAAGAAAGGGGGTGATTATGACCATGATTGAAGAAATTAGACAAAAAATAAAATGTGTCCTGCTCGTCATTGGACACATTTTACTAATTATTTCGTCATTGTTGTAGGGTCTGCATAGAGGGTATTGAGGCATACCCTCTCCCTACTCTTATTATAATTTTTTTTTTTTATTTTTCAAGTGTAAAATTAAGAAAATTTATATAGCTAATAAAAAAGAGTCACGTAAGTGACTCTTTTTTATTAGCGGGAGACGAGGCTCGAACTCGCGACATCCTCCTTGGCAAGGAGGCATTCTACCACTGAATTACCCCCGCGTGTATATTAATTATACATGGACACATTTTTTTTGCAAGCAAAAATTATTTAAGTTGTTTTGATGCCAATTTTTTTACGTTCTTTAGCTATTAATTCAAATGCAATCTCTTTTAATAACTTGATTTTATCATCAAATAAGAAATTCTTTGATTCATCAATCAAATCTATATCATCAACAGGCATATTCATTTCTTTTAATTTCAAAGCATACTTCAACTGTTCACTATATGCATGTTTCTCCTGCTCCAGTTGATATCTTGCATCCTGTAAGTGCGCAATTTTATCTAAAGCCGGTTTACCATGTAAAAACGCCAAAGTTTTTTCTCTTACTTTTAACAATATATCCTGCTTAGGAAGTTTATCTATCGGCTCCCTTACATAAACAAAATTATCAAACCAGTCATCTCGCCGATCATCATATTTTCCTTCTCTATATAATTTAGCCGTTACTGCCGTATGTTTAGGATTTGCCAGAGTATCCAATACATGAGTATTCTCGTGCATAAATGTGACAAAAGAATCTCTTGGAACTTTTGAATACTTAACAGGCATTTCCAAGGTTAAACCAATAATAGAATTATCCAAATA
>CALUQF010000087.1 GCA_944322835.1 Candidatus Gastranaerophilales bacterium
GTCTTTCATTTGTATTGCATAAAAACCTTTCAGAAATAACGGCATAAAACGTAAATAGAAAACATTTCTATAAATATTTTCTCTTGCAGTTTTATCAAACGGAGCAAGAATAAATGAAATAATTTTTTCATACAATGCTCTCAATTTTGTTTTTGAATTTTTAAACGACGATGCATCAAAAAGTTTATATAATAAGAAATGTGCACTTGAAGAACGAAGTTTCGAACATAAAACTGCGCCTTCTGCTGCATCTATTGCATCCGTAAAATGAGCTTTCTTCACAAAAGTTTCAGCAAGCATATAATAAGCGTCATAATAATTATTTTTCTTTTCTAAAGCCAGAGTAAAATAATTAATAGCTTTATCTAAATCTCCTTTATGATAAAAAGCCACTCCAAGCTTATAATAAATTTCATAAGAATCAATTAGTGATTCCATAGCAAGCTGATATTCAGTAATAGCCTCATCTATATACTGGCATGCATTAAAAATATCTAGATGCCATTTCAAATACAAATCGCCAAGTCTGACATGCAATGCCGGATTTGAAGGGTCTTTTTGCAAATCAAGACGGCATCTCTCTATTTGGTCAAACATTTTATTTTTAGACTTATTTTTAGACTTTGTATTATCATCAACTAATTTTTTCATATTTTTTCCTAGTCAGAATTATTACTATATAAATACATATAATATAACAATGCCTGCCGATTTTCTTCAGACATCATGGAATAAACCGCCGTATACTCATTATCATACACAGGATCATTTTCCGTTAAAGTTATCTTAAAGATTATTGTACCATAATCTTTAGGCAAAAGTAACTCACAATCAAATGTATCACCTACTGTTAGCACTTTATCGCTATAGAACTTTATGTACTCGGTAGAAATTTCAAAAGTTTTAACAGTTAAAGTTTCGTCTTTCGATTTTAAATTCATAAGTTCTATAGCATTAATAAAAGGAATATCTTTTCCCGGAGTAAGCTTCATAGCATTATAATCCAATTCTACCGAAAAACTATCTTCTAAAGGAGAAGATATAATAACCGTATTAAAATCTATAGTTCCCAGTTTAGAAAAAACCTTTACGGTAAGCCTTTTGCCAACCTCTAAATATTTTATATAACGCATAAAATATGGAGGGAGTTCAATGACAAGCCTGTCTTCTAAAACCTGAGCAATAACACAGGTTATTTCAACTAGATTCCCCTCTTTTTGAAATGAGAGGCTTAATTTCTGTCCAGACTTTAATAAATCCATACTTAATATTATAAATAACACCTGATTAAAAAACAATAATAAGTACTCATATAAATAAACTAAATTCCATGCACTTTAATAAGGCATTGATTCAATAAATTCCGGAACCTTAACACCCTCCATAGGCACATCTTTTTGCCTATAAGATTTTTCAGAGTATGAAATCCAGTTAAAGAGTATAACAGAGCTTGGTTTATCGACAATACCATTTATAATACTTCTAAATTCTTTTGTGTTTTTTACCGGCAGCTGCGGCAATTTCTCAAAATCTTCAGGAAGAATATTATATTTAGTATCTTCACCCGTTAGCATGACAAGCAGTTTATTCCAAGAAAAATCCCCAAATGCGCCAAGACCTGATATAACCTCGTCAGATAAGCGTCCTAAAATTACAAGCTTGGCATAATCAGTCGATGGATTATATAATCCTTTTATAAATAATGTCATCAAAGGCCCCTGTGATTGAAGCATTTTTATATGAGCTATTCCGTCTTTCAATGTTACATCACCTTGCAGATACTTAAATAAACCAGTGTCTTTAAGAGTTATGGCTTTTGTTACAATACTCAGAGAGGTTCTTAACATATTATCGGCAATTACGTTTTGAGCATATAAAAGATGCTCCAGTTTTCCTAAAACACCCATTCTGCCGTTATGGACAATGAATTTTATATTTCCGTTCAAGGATTGTTTTGAAGATAAATTACCGCTAAGAGTCGTGTCAAAATCCATTACTCCGCTTACTGTATCTTTCTGAATTGCTATTACATCAAAAATCGGTGAGGCGCTCACACCTCTTGCTTGTATTTTTGAGTTAAAATGCTCATCTTTTAAATTAAAATCAATAGAGCCGGCTAATTTTCCATTAAACATCTCTGATGAAATATTATTCATTTGCAAATTATTGTTTTGCAGTTTGAAATCAGTACTAAGAGCTGACATATAAAGCGGGGAACCGTAAATATTAACAAGAGCCTTCTCTGCAAAGAATTTACCATCTTTTATAGTTATAGGAAGTAATTTAGATGCTGGGCTATCCTTATACATAAAATAAGTATCAGTATTAAAATATTTGGATTTTATATTCAAATTTTTAATATAAAGCTCTTTGGAAATATCTGTAGATGCCGTAGCATTAATTCCCATTGATGAATCAGCGATTTTTACTCCCGGAGCATTCACTACAGCTACATTTTTATTAAAATCAATAATCATATTATTGATTGAGAGCTGCAAAAATTGATTAATCAAATTTTGAACGCTTATTTGGCCGACAATTTCAGGCTTTTCCGGCTTGCCGTTTATAAATATATCACCTTTTAGCTGTGCTATTGTATCCAAGAGCGTAACATTCAAAAGCTGCGGAATGAATACTCTTATATTCTTCAATACAGGAGATTTAATATTATCGACATTCCCGGATACAATAATTCTTTTTTGTCCTTTTAAATTAGACTTAAAATCCTGGGCAAATTTGCCGTTGAAAGAAGAAATACTCAAATCTTCTATTTTTAAAGTATTATTTTCCAATTTTGATATCAAATTAACAACAGAGGGCTCATCCAGAATTGACGCCTTTTCCATTAAAATTTGAGCTAATATATTCTGCACACTTTTATCACCATTAACAGTTATTAGCAAAGGATAGACAGCATAATTTCCCTTGACATTCTTAATATCTCTGGAATTTACAAATCCGCTTAAATTAACACTAAATGTCAAATCCTTTGAATTATAATTCATAGCCTCTGCTTTTAATGTAAGCTTGGAATTCGGCATAAATATATTTGTATCAGGAATTTTTATTGAATCACGTTCTATGTAAACTTTTAAAAGTGGAAGTTTTATAGTTTCCGTTTTTTGATTTTGAACCGTTAAATTATTGATATATGCAATATTATTTTTATTAGTATCAATCTTTAAGCTTGAAAAAGCGATGTTATTCTTATTATTCACAGCTTTAAAATTATCAATTTGTAAATTTTCTTTATGGACTATGTTATCAAAATTTCCCGTAATGCTTGCAACAAGTGATGCCACACCGCTTTTAACCCCGAGAAAAGACGGACATAAATGCTTAAGTTCAACTTTATTCATCAAAACTTCGATATCAATGCTCTTATCAATTTTTCCTTTTACCATAATCGGCGCATCATTTACATACCCGACAGCGTCCGCAATGCTTATGACATTATTTGAAAAATCAATATCGGCTGATATTTTATTAATATCCAGCCCGCTCGCTCTAATTGCACCGTCTTTTATTTTAAGATACCCTGAAGATTTAATCTTATTCAAATCTCCCTTAATGTTAAAATCAGCTTTTAAATTCCCATTCAAGGTTTCAAGGCCCTTAAAACGGGAACAATCTGCAAAAAGCTTAACTTTTCGATATAAGTCAAAAAGCTTAATTTCATCTGTTTTTACTTTTATATCTACACATGGCTTGCTGGAATGATTTACAACTCCGTCCACATAAATTTTCTTATCATTTGATGCATAAATATTTGATAACACGCCTATTTTATCACCAAGGAAAGTCAAGTAGATAAAACTCTTCGGACTTCTTTTGGCCGGGTCCAGAACAGATATATTATCAATATTAACCAAACCGGAAATCTGCATATTACCGTTCATGTTGTTGTACAATTTCAAATCGGCAATGATATCGGAATGAAAATCCAACAACTCCATCTGATTTAAAAATTCATTTACGTCAAAATTCTTTTGAATATCTTCTGGTGTAAATTCAACATTCGGGACAACCGAAACATCAAACGATAAGTATTTTTTATCATTAATATAGAATTCACCAAGAGATTTTACACTAAAGTTTTTAAAATTCTTAATCTTTGCTATATCAAGATTAGAGCCGGCTATCTTGAAAACCTTATCAATACTCTTATCATAGTAAGATACGCTATATGATTTAAATGCAACAGCCGGAGTATCTTCATAATCCTTAAGCTTTAAGCGTTTTAATAATTCTTGCAAATATTTATCACTTGAACTTGTTTTTAATATAAACTTGTCCGCGTATATTCTGGTAACTTTTACCCTGTTTGTTACAAGAGAGGACCAAGGAACAAAAAACCTTATATTATCAATCTGTGCAAATTTCTGCCCGTCATTATACATCATATGCATAACAGGCGCTTTAAGCTTTAATGACGGTCCCAAGCGCAAAATAAGTTTTTCAATATGAATTTGTATCCCTAAATCCTTAGTAACCTGTGCCTCAACCTGCGGAATAAATTTAGATGCGTTTATCGGAATAAAACAAACGGCAACTAACAAACTTATTATTACTAACGCAATAATTATATAAATTCTATATTTTTTCATATTAAATTACATCTCCGCTCTCATTATCAAAGAAATACATATCTTTGACAGAAATTCTTAATTCCACTTTTTCACCTATAGGATAATCTAAAGGAACTCTTGCCGAGCACCTGCAATTATTCAAGCTAAAATAAATTATCCTTTCCCCTCCGGTCATTTCAACTATTTCTGGAGTAACGGAAATTGAAACATCACCGGATATCATTTTTTCAGCCCTTATCCCAACACAAACTGGACCGGATATGGCCTTATCGGTTTTTAAAATATGTTCATTTATCTTAAAACATTGATTTTCTACATCTACACTTATAAAGTTCATCTGCCCTATAAAACCGGCAACAAACTTATTACAAGGCTTATTATAAATAACCTCCGGTGTATCGGCCTGCTGGATTTTCCCTTTATCAAGTATAACAATCCGGTCTCCCATAGTGAGAGCTTCCGTTTGGTCATGTGTTACATAAATAAAAGTCGTTTTTAACCGGTTGTGCAGTCTTTTTATTTCAGAGCGCATATGCACCCGCAAATTTGCATCCAGATTTGATAAAGGCTCATCCATAAGAAATACTTTCGGGTTTCTGACAATTGCTCTTCCGAGTGCTACTCTCTGACGCTGTCCGCCCGATAATTGTTTAGGTTTTCTCTCGAGTAAATCTTCAAGGTTCAAAGCTTTTGCGACCTCTAAAACCTTTTCTTTGATAACTTTTTTATCGAATTTTCTCATCTTCAGACCAAATGCAATATTATCAAACACACTCATATGAGGATATAAAGCATAGCTTTGAAAAACAAAGGCAATATCTCTGTCCTTTGGATGAACATTGTTTACAACTTTGTCGTCAATTAAGATTTCTCCCGAGGTAATATCTTCAAGCCCTGCAATTAATCTGAGAATTGTAGATTTTCCGCATCCAGAAGAACCGACCAGCACAACAAACTCTTTGTTCTTAATCTCAAGATTTATATTATCAATAACATTTTTCTTGCCATCATAACTTTTTACAAGATTTTTTAAAATAACACTGCTCATCCCTGCACCAAAACCTAGTTTAACGGAATAATTACATTAAAACTCGTATTCTTAAGTATCTGAGATTCTACCCAAACAACCCCTTTTAAAGCTTGCACCATGTTTTTAACGCTTGCCAAAACAATCGCACGCAAGACATTTTTTCTGTTAGAAGAATCTACAATTTTATACGGATCAAACATACATTCCAAATCGTTTTCAGAAAGCAAAAGCGCGCTGCTTGAAATAGAAACCATAACGTACTGTGCAGGCGGAAGCCCTTTTGTTGAATATAACTCTTCTTCAGGATTAGAAATACTGATAGAAATTTCTCCCATATCAACTGATTTGAGCATAACCTCTAATAAATCCTGAAAAATATTTCTTAAAATATCCTCATCAGAAGATATAGTTTTTTTTAGTTCATTGTCAGGCTTTACTGAAATTTTAACTTCTTTACCCTTATATAGCTGCTCGCTATAGCGAACAACCGAATTAAGCAGATTTACTATGTCAAAAGTTTTGTTTTCAGGCTCTTTTAAATCCGATTCCGTTTGAGACAGCTCAAGCAGCTTTGCTACAAAATACATTAAATCTGAAGAATTTTTATTAATAATCTTAATGTACTTTTCCTGCTGTTCTGACATTTTTCCGCCCAAACCGTCTGCCATTGCTTGCGAGAAGCCGACAATTGACTGTATTGGGGATTTTAAATCATTGGCAAGTTTTAAGAGAAAATTATTTTTTTCCCTGTTAACCTGGTTAATCTCCGCCTCATTGGTCCCTACAGCCGGAACTTGAACAGCATCCCTGAAATCCAAAACATAACCTTCGTTAATCTCTTTTACCGTCATATCAAAATAAACTTCACGCCCGATAAATTTAGTTATAACAGGTTTATGAAGAATTATTGAATTATTAATTAAATTCATAGGATTTTCAATAAAATCCGCTATATTAGATGTCAAAAGATGCATTTTTGATGTTTCAAAAATCTCCGCTGCAACATCATTAACCCACTGAATTTTTCCGTCTTTAGAACAGAGTATAAGTGCATCAGGCAGAGCCTTTTCCACATCAATCGAATTTGTTTTAAATAATATTTTCTTTATGTCCATAAAAAACTTACCCTTTGTCACCTATCTTACCACAAAATTATACTATTAAAAAAAGATTAAAATTATTAAGTTTTGTAATTTTTTGTATTAATATTGAAGTATAAAGAATTATAAGAAGGATAAGCTATGAAATATAAAGACTATTATGAAATACTTGGAGTAAGCCGTGATGCTGATACAGCAGCCATTAAATCTGCATACAGAAAGCTTGCAAGAAAATATCATCCGGACGTTAATAAAACAAAAGAAGCGGAAGAAAAGTTTAAAGATATAAATGAAGCTTACGAAGTTTTGTCTGATAAAGCAAAACGTCAGAGATATGATAGTCTTGGCTCTAACTGGCAGGGCGGAGCAGATTATACACCGCCTCCGGGATTTGAGAATTTTAGTTTTAATTTCAATCAAGGCGGCGGTCAAAGTTTTGACTTTGGCGGCTCAGGCTTTTCTGACTTTTTCAGTTCATTATTTGGCGATATGATGGGCGGCTCTATGGGCGGAGACCGCAGCACGTCTCAAAACTTCGGCGGATTTGATTTTTCTCAAGCAGCAGGAAGGAGTACAAGACAAAGAAGAAACGCGCAGCCTAAAACTGAAGATTTAGATATAACAAAAAATTTAAATGTAACAGCTAAAGAAATATTTGATGGAAAGCCTATTTCTGTAACATTTACAGAGGTTGAAAAATGCGGTTTTTGTAACGGAAACGGTTTTTGTTCGCATTGCGGCGGCACAGGAATTGTTTCAACTCCACGAACTGTGAAAGTTAAACTTCCAAAAGGCGTAACAGAAGGCAAAAAGGTTCGTTTAAAAGGCGAAGGCAAATCTGACGCTTATGGGAACAAAGGTGATTTATATCTGGTTGTTCATTTCAAAGACAGCGAATACGAGTTTGACGGTGATAATTTAGTTAAAGAAGTCGAAATCACTCCACCGGAGGCTGTGCTTGGCTGTTCCAAAGAAATAGATACTCTTCATGGGAAACTTAATATAAAAATTCCGGCGGGCGTTTCCAGCGGCCAATCTTTGAGATTAAAGCAAATGGGGCTTCCAAAATCAAGCGGCTACGGAGATTTAAAGGCTAAAATAAAAATTATTATCCCTAAAAATCTATCAAAGGAAATAATAGATTTGTACAAAAAAATACAAACGCTCCAATAATGTTATAATGCTGACTAGCTCAATATAGGGAGGGAAGAAATATAGCGTAAAAACAAAATTTTTTTATTCAATGCATTAGAAATAATTATAAGCACACAACAATCCCAACACAAACTATCATATGCCAGTTAAGATTCATTTTTAGCTAAATCACCGTCAAAGTACCCTGCGATATATTTAAAAGTATTTAAAGCCGTATCAATACTCATTACCCTTGGTATATTTCCACGCTTTTCTTTCACTGTAACTGTACCCTTTTTTAAATCGACATCTTCAAGAATGTAGACGTGCCAAGTCCTTCCGTCAAGCATTTTTACACCAGTTCCAATAACAAAGCTATGTTTTTTTTCTTTTTCCATACGCTCAAAAAGTTCCATAACTTCTGCTCTGTAACCATTTAAGTCAAAATTAAAATCCTTCTCAGCAATAACCCTTGGCTCAACACCG
>CALUQF010000088.1 GCA_944322835.1 Candidatus Gastranaerophilales bacterium
ATAGACCTCTTTCTAAAATCGCAAGAGATTTTGTAAAAGAATTAAAAGACGACTCTATCAGATTTATTTCTACTTTAATTAAATAATTAAAAATACTTGATTTTCTCTCAAGATTTATTAAAATATTTGTATGTTTAAAAAGAGCTTATTATTTCTTGCTTTAATAATATTATTACCCGTTTATTCAGCGGATGCTATTGATAATGGAGGGCATGCAGGTACTCCGCCGGGTTTTTATGATGATATTGATCCTGCAAGTTTAGATAAGGAGGAAGAGGAGATTAAATCTTCAACGCCGGCAGATGCAAATAACGGCGCATATCAGGATTATTCGGAAGATGAGATTATAATTCCGGCTCAAGAGACAAAAGCTAAACCGACAAAAAATTATGCAGAAATATATAACTCTCTTGAAGTTCCTGATTTTTCATATCTTCATGATATTGATCCCGAGCAATATTATGATCTTAAAGATGCTACTTGGTCTGTTTATCCACTCTTGAGACTTAATTCGCCAATATATTTTAAAACAATTACTGTAGAGCCAGGTTATTATCTCTTAACCCCGAGAGAACACGAAGGAAAATGGTTTATGCTTTTTAAACAAAACGGACTGGTAAAATATATTATTCCTGTATATGAGAGGGATTATACGCCGGAAATGTTCTATGATGAGCATATACCTAAACCAAAATATACTTTTGCACAGAAGGTTCATATGGGGTTTTTGGATTTTATAGGACATTTTAAAAGCACAAAAAGAAAGACTCCGATACAAACTTATTTGGAAGTAAATGATTTAGAAAACTATTTTATTTCTATTGTAATATATTATGGTTCACATCAGTATTTTACTATATTTAGAACTATAAAACTTTGACATATCCGTATGTATGAATTAACTCAGGGTATTAAATAGAAAGTATATTCCTTGTATATTCAACTTTTCTCTTTCAAACATTTTGAAACTGTACAATATTGAAGTAGAAACCAATTTGGTGTATTATATGCCTATGAGAAAACAAGTTATTGCATATTTGCATACACATTGGGATCGAGAGTGGTATAGAGAATTTGAAGTATTCAGGCTTAGGCTTTTAAGAGTATTTGACAATGTACTGGATATGCTTTCTAAAAATAAAATTCCTTGTTTTTATTTTGACGGCCAAATCAGCGCTTTGGAAGATTATCTTGAAATGAGGCCGGAAAAGAAAGAGCTTGTACTAGGCCTTATACGGCATAAAAAGCTTTTTATAGGGCCTTTTTATTGCTTAACAGATGAATTTTTAACGGATAAAACCTGCTTTTCCAAAAACCTAGAAATTGGATTAAGAAAAGCAGAACAGTTTGGGTGTTCGGAATTTATCGGATATCTGGCAGATACATTCGGACATAGCCAAAATGTTGTTGATATTTTGCGGGATTTTGGTGTAGATAAATGCATGGTTTGGCGCGGAGTAGGTGATTTTCCGTCGGAATTTTCATGGTGTGGGATGGATACAGTGAATCTTGTAAGGGGATATTTTCAAGACGTATTTTCTCTAAACCTGTCTGTTGAAAAAAAAGCTGAAATTTTAAAAAAGAATCTGGATTTGATTGCAGAAAAATCAAAAAACTGTCTTTTGCTCCCTATTGGTGCTGATCACCTCGGTGTTGAAGAAGATATTGATGTTCAGATGGAATCCGTTAATGAACTTTTAAAAGATAATTATCATATTAAACTAGGTTCGCCATTTGATTATTTTAGACAGGTCGAAAATAATTTTAAGGATTTTATATGGGATGATGAGTTAAGAGATAATTCTAAAACTTTTATTTTACAAGGGTGTTATTCTTCAAGACTGGATTTGAAACGGGAAAATGTGGAATGTACATATCTTTTGGATTTAGTTTCACGTTTTGTTAAACAACAAAAGGAAGTTGGATATAATAGAGTGATAGAATATGCATATAAACTTTTGCTTCAAAACCAGGCGCATGATAGTATTTGCGGATGTTCAACCGATGATGTGCATTCAGAAAATCTTATAAGATATAAAAAAATTAAACAAATTGCTAATACAATTATAGATGAACTAAAGTTTAAAAACCATTTTGAAGAAAAAAAGATTTTGAACTTGTCTGCAAAACCGTTCTCCGGAATTGTGGAGTTTCAAACGACATCAAAGCTAGAGGGGTATGATAGAGTATCTGTTAGTAAAGGTTTTGATAAATATTTGCTTACAGATACCCAAAGAATACCGGTGACAGAAGATTATACCAATATTTATACGTACTTGGCAGAGGTAAGCAATGTAGAACCCGGTGAAATTGAGTATTTGATGCCGGCAGTAACAAATTCTGATTTAAAAATTTCTGACAGCTCAATAGAAAATTCTAATATTGCTTTAAAGATTATTAACGGCAATATGACAATAAATGGTATAAGATTTTCACTGATTGATTTTGCAGATTATGGTGATAGTTATAATTCAGGGCCAAAGGCTGATGATTATGGCTGTGAATTGAAAATTCTCAGAACCCGTGTTTTGCTCCAAACATCATCACGCGTATCATTAAAAATTGATTTTGAGGGAGCTTGGGATGTAGTTCCTTTAGTTGTTTCGCTTGATAAACATTCAACGTACCTGAAGTTTGACTTTAATTGGATAAATACACAAAAAAATCATCTTCTTGTCGCAGCCTTTGAACTTGAAAATCCAATAAGAGAAGTATTCTCTGAAGATATGAATGTTTTAATAAAACGTAATTTTGAGCCGAATTACGATATTAGAAAAAATCTGCCCAAAACCCGTGGAATAGAAACCAAAACCAATACAGCACCCATGCAAAGAGGTCTGCTGATTGATGAAGATTGTGGGAATAATATAGGTATAATTACAAAAGGGCTTACACAATATGAGATCTATAGAAATAATCTCTATGTACCAATATTGCGTTCTACAGGTGTTATATCAAATCCGGATAATACGGCCCGTTCGACACCTGCAGGACCTCCGTTAGAAGTTAAAACGCTGCAGCAGATTGGTGAAAATAAGGCCGAATTTTATCTTTTCTTTGGAAATCATAATGCCTTTTTTGATGTAATAGATCAGGTCTACAGTTATGTTATTATTTGATAAAATATAAATCCTTAAATTCCAGTCCATGTTGCTCAAGTGAATCAACTATGGTTGCAGCATAACTTTGAAATACAGAATTATAATTTTTGAGTGCAGTTTTAATTGCATTTTTATTTTCATTTTCAGAAAGAGTTATTTCCCCGGCTTGTATTCCGTCTATGACTTTGGGAATATTGGCATAGGTAGCTTTTCCATATTTTTTTTGTGCAACAGCTTTTACATATTTCATTTCAAAACAAAGAAGCCCGACTTGTATTCCAAGTTCATCATCTTTTGCACAAGCATCCCTTAAAGCTTTTGCAGTGGGATATTTAAGGATATAATCGCCCTTTCTGTCTTTTATAAAATTCCCATTCTTATCCTTTTTATACAAAATATCATTTAAGAGTTCTTCATTCATATTTTTGTAAATATTATACCAGCCATTTTCTTTAGAAGGGAAAAAGTCTTTTACTGTAATTCCTGTTATTTGCATAGGTCCGGCTCCGGTATTAGAATTAATATTTTTATTAAATTTACCGTTAGTTTCCTGACCAATAATAGACACTAATAGTTCTTTCGGTATACTATATGCTTTTGAAACCTGGACAATTTTTTCAACCCAATAATCAACATCTATATCTTGAATATTAACTCCGCGATTTGTTGCTTCAGTCGTAATCAAGTTTGCAATTTCAGTATTTGCTTTGTCAAGAGTATTCTCATTTGAATGCAATTGTATTGGTTCGAATAGTTCAGGTCGCTTTATTTGAATTGCATCTTGTTTTGCAATAAACTGCTCTTGAATATATTTTTCAACATCAACAATTTGGGAATATTGTTTGTTGAAAATACTTATTTCATCAAATTTGCTGTTTTTTTCCAATTTACCATTGTGATCTAGATCTGCTAAATTGGCTAAAAAAGCCTTTATTCCTTTCCAGTCGCTATAATTGATAGAGTCCGTCATCTTATATTATTACATCCTTTCTACCAATGTATAACGGTATAATTTTAAAAAACTTTAGAATTTTGTAACAAAAATTAACAAAAAGTTCCTTAATATTTGGAGAGTCATTCTTTCTTAAAACGGCTTTGTCTGGTTTAATTTTGCCCGAAGCTCTCTAAACCTTGCAATATCCTCCTGAGTTTTGGGTGATTCTCTGAACAGAGCCTGTGATGTCGGATGAACCATTCTTATTGAATCCATATGGATTTCTAAAAATTCATATCTTTTCGGGGGCTGATTAGAATTTTTTGCGTAAATCTCGACATTTACCACTGCTAAAAATCTGCGGTTTGCATCATTCAATAACTCGGTTAACTGTCTGTTTGCTGCAACATTATTTGATACGTAGACAGTACCTTTTATATCATCATTGTCTGTTAAAATTATTACCTCAACAGGTATCATATCACTGTTTGCCATTTATTTTCCTCTCTTAATATATAAATTTTATAATATTTCTTGTCTCCTGTCCAGTATCTTTTAATGCTTATGTTTTTTTACTCTCACGCCTTCAACCTCATGTACATCTTCCGTTACCATAAATGCTTTTGGATCAAGCGAATGCACTAATTCTTTTAATTTTGCTATTTCAAACTTACTAACAACACAATAAGTTTGAACTTTTTCTTGCCTTGAATACCCGCCAAGAGCTCTCATATATGTTACACTGACATCGAGTTCTTTCATAATGGCTTCGCCGATTTCTTTATAATACTCAGAAAAAATTCTGACAGATTTTGCTTTATCAAGACCCTCTATTACGGTATCTATAACTTTTGAAGCTATATAGTAGGTTAAAATTGAGTATAAAGCTCTGTCCCAGCCATATAAAAATCCTGCTCCCATATAGATAAACAGATTAATAAACATTAAAAGCTCACCTACAGAAATGATTTTTAATTTTTTAGCAAGATTTAAAGAAACCATCTCAGTCCCGTCTAAGGAGGCATTATTACGAAGAATAAGTCCTACACCAAAACCAAGAATTAACCCGCCGAATACTGTTGCTAAAAGTAAATCTTCCGTAGCCTGTTTCCCGTGCAGCACGTTTGTTGCAACAGCCAGCATTGCCGTAGCATAAAATGTTTGTATAACAAATTTTTTGCCTAACGTTTTTAAAGCCATTAATATAAACGGAATGTTTATACAAAAAATCAATAAACCTAAATTCCATTTTGTAATATATGAAATCATCATTGAAACGCCAACGACTCCGCCGTCAATGATTTTATTAGGTACAAGAAACATTTCCAAACCGACAGCAAAAATAAATGAACCTAATGCCAGAAAGAAGGCTTTAGTTATAATCTCTCTTATAAGTTCTAATTTTGTTTTTTTTATGGGTTCCAGCTTTTTTTTCGCAAAAAACATTACTTTATTCTCCTAATCTTTTTTTATTATATTAAAAAGATTTAGTCCTTCTTGCGAGTCACCATCTTGTTTTATACCAAGTATAGCTTCCAAATCTGATTTTAAAGTCATTAAATCTTCATATTTTTTTAAAATTCCATCCATACACACAGAAACATCTCCGGTTTCTTCCGATACAACCAAACACGCAGCATCAGAAACTTCTGACATTCCAATAGCAGCTCTATGCCTGGTTCCGTATTTCCAGCTCAACTTAGGATCTTCCGTTAATGGTAAAAGAACTCCGGCCGAGTGAATTTTGTTATTTTCGATAACCATAGCCCCATCGTGCAGAGGTGTATTGGGGTGAAAAATTGTAAGAATAAGCTCTGTTGAGATTATAGCATCCAATCTCGTTCCGACATCAGAATAAACACCGGTTCCCATATCTTTTTGGAATACGATTAAAGCTCCGGTTTTGGTTTTTGTTAAGTATTTTACAGCCTCAATAATTTCTTTGATTATATCGACTTTGTCTTCACTTGCTTTATATGGTCCGGGTGAAAAGAAGGTTCGTCTGATAAAGCCCGGCTGGCCTAAATACCCCAAAAGCCGTCTTAATTCCGGCTGGAATATTACAATTAAACTCAACGCAATCAAAGTAACAAGAGATTTTAAGAATACACCCAGTATTTGTAAATCAATAAGTATAAGTATTTCACTTACAATCCACGCAAATACCAGAAAAAATAATCCTTTTACTAATTTCTCCGATTGGGTATTTTGGATAAATTTTCTGTAAAAAACAAACAGAATAACAGCAATAAATAACACTTCAAGAATATTAACCCAGTTTAGCGACCACTGAATCGGGCTTAGGACATCTTGAATTAAAGAAATTAATGCGTCATTCATTTTCTTCTCAACCTATCGGGAATGTTATCATTAGCTATGAGATTATCCAACGTCTCTCTATATACTATAATATCAGATTGAGAATTATTTACAAGTACCATTGCCGGTTTTTCTACACGATTATAATTGGATGACATTGAATAGTTATAGGCTCCTGTGTTGTAAAAACAAATAATATCCCCTGCTTCAAGCTTTGGAAGGTCAACATTCTCTATCAAAATATCTCCGCTTTCACAAAACCGTCCTGCTATTGTTACTTTTTCCGTATTTTCACATCCGGGTTTATTTGCAACTTCTGCTGTATATTGAGCCTGATACATACTCGGACGCGGGTTATCAGCCATACCGCCGTCTACTGCAACATATTTTCTGCCGTTTGGAACCTGTTTTGTGCTTCCTACAGTGTATAATGTAACTCCGGCGGTTGAAATAATACTTCTACCGGGTTCTATATATATAGTCGGGATGTCTATGGCATACTTATTCATTGCGTTTGTAACAGCATCGGAAAGCACTGAAACTGATGGCGGGGTATCACTTTCCGTATATTTAACACCCAAGCCGCCGCCTATATTCATTTCATCAAGACTAATTCCGTACTCTTTCTTAATTCTTGCAATTTCTTTTACAAGAATCTCTACTTCATCATAATAACACTGTGTCTCAAAGATTTGAGAGCCTATATGAGCATGAAGGCCTCTTAAATTAAGGTTTTTATAACTGGTTTTAATCAAATTAATTATACTGTCCAGCTGGGTTAAGTCAAAGCCGAATTTAGAATCAGTTTGTCCGGTTTTTATGTAATCGTGGGTATGACATTCAATTCCCGGCGTAATTCTTAAAAGAATTTCAGCGGTTACGCCTTTTGCCGCAGCAATATTATTCAGTAATTCCGCCTCATGGAAATTATCAACAGAAAACCTTCCGACACCGTATTCAAGAGCAAGCTGAATTTCTTGTGCAGACTTGTTGTTACCGTTAAACAACACTTTCTGCATATCTACGCCGGATTTATATACTGTATAAATCTCACCGGCCGAAACTGTATCAAATCCAAAATCTTCTTCATCTAAAATTCTTATAATTGCTGATGTACACAAAGCCTTGCAGGCATACATCATTTTTATATTTTCATACTCTTTAAATGCTTGTTTATAGCTTTTGCAAATACCTCTTAATGTCGCTTCATCAATGACATACAAAGGTGTTCCATATTCTTTTGCCAATTCAACTAAATCACATCCGCCAATAGTTAAATTGTCTTTCTTTTCTGTACTAATTGGTTTTATAAATTGATTCTCGCTCATAACACCTCTCTTTTTGCTTATTCTAGCAAAACAAGAGAGGGTTTACAAGTCAGCCTAAGCAGCTTCTGTTTGTACATATTTTGCTGATTTAGCCACAACTCCGTAGCAAACCATTGTAAGCCTGTTATTCAATGCAAGCATTGTTCTAAAATTATTTGCTGAACAATTCATCATACTCATCATATCGTTTGCCGATACTCTTGAATGCAGAGCGTCTGCCTCGTGGTTATCAACTTTTTCCTGTGCATACTTTTCTACTAATAATTTGTCAATAAAATCTCGTGCTCCAACTGCCATAATTTTCACTCCTTATATTTTCTTTTGTACTCTGTATTTATATCTTATGTATATATAAAGTATTTACAAAAGAAAAAATTGCCTTTTTGGAGTCAATTTATTAAGAAATGTTAAGAAAATAAATTTTAAAACCGCTGAAATTTACACTGCGTA
>CALUQF010000089.1 GCA_944322835.1 Candidatus Gastranaerophilales bacterium
TTAGTTCAGTTGGTAGAACGTCGGTCTCCAAAACCGGATGTCGAGGGTTCGAGTCCTTCAGGGCGCGATTTTAAAAGGTAAAACAGCATGAATGACGATAAATTTGAAACAGTAAAAAAAAGCATAGTATCATATTTTAAAGGCGTAAGAACAGAATGGGGCAAAATTACCTGGCCTGAAAAACATCAGGTTGTTGTCGAAACATTCTTTGTTGTTGCTATTGTTTTTGTATTTACTGTTTTTATTTATGTTGTTGATATAATATTTAATGCACTGTTATCAAAATTTTAAAAAATAATAAAGGGTAAGAATAATGAGTGAAAAAGACGAAAACATTACTAATAATGAAGAAATGATGGAAGAAACTCAAGAAAATGCAAGTCAAAAATCATCTTCTGATAAAAAGAATCAGAAAAGATGGTACATTGTTCACACCTATTCCGGATACGAAAACAAGGTAAAGAGCAACCTTGAAAAACGTATTGAATACATGAACATGGCAGACAAGATTTTCAGAGTAGAAGTTCCTCAAAAAACTATTACCCAGATAAAAGGCGGAAGAAAGCAGGAAAAAGAAGAAAAAATCTTCCCTGGTTATGTACTTGTTGAAATGATTATGGACGAAGACAGCTGGTATGTAGTAAGACACACCGCAGGCGTTACCAAGTTTGTTGGTTCGGCTAAAAAACCGATTCCTGCAAAAGAAAGTGAAATTAAGAAAATTATTCACCGCTCAACTGCTCAAACCCAGAAAGTTGAAATGGACGTTAAGGTCGGCGAAAAAGTTAGAATTATCTCCGGACCATTTGCAGAATTTGTCGGTGATATTACGGAAGTTTATCCGGATAAGGCTAAGCTCCGTGCTATGGTTTCAATCTTCGGACGTGAAACTCCGGTTGAGCTGGAATATAAACAAATACAAAAATTGTAAAATAGCGCACTCCGCGTATTCCCTCCCTTTATAGGGGGAGGGCTAGGGTGGGGGCCAGCCCGTAAGGGAAAATTAATTGTACAAAAACGTGGAAGGGAATGCCTCCCGTTAGCACCACGAAAGGAGAACAACAAAATGGCAAAAAAAGTAGTAGGAAAAATTAAACTGCAAATCCAGGCAGGTAAAGCAAATCCGTCACCTCCGGTTGGTCCGGCTTTAGGTCAGCACGGTGTTAACATCATGGATTTCTGCAAACAGTTCAACGCTAGAACTGAATCTCAAGCAGGCTACATTATCCCTGTTGTTATTGATGTATATGAAGACAGAAGCTTCACTTTTGTCACAAAATCACCACCGGCTCCGGTTTTGATTAAAAAGGCATTAAACTTACCGAAAGGTTCTGCTGTGCCTAACAAAACTAAAGTTGGCGAAATTACAAGAGCTCAATTAGAAGAAATCGCTAAAATCAAAATGAACGATTTGAACGCTACTTCTATGGAAGCTGCTGTAAACATGATTAAAGGCTCTTGCAGAGCAATGGGTGTTACAGTAAAAGAGGACTAGGGGTAAAGGGGTAAATGAACATATAATAAATACCTCGACCTGAAATTTTTACAGAAACACTTATAGTTACAAATAATTAATGGAAGGACTTTTGTCCGCTAATACCATGAAAGGATAAGAAAAATGTCAAAAATAACTAAAAAACAAAAGAAGCTTCAAGAACTGCTTGCTGATTTTCAACAACCGGCCAGCGGACGTGATGCTCTTGTTAAATTACAAGAAATATCTAAAGAAGTAGCTAAATTCAACGAAACAGTTGAATGCCACATGAGATTAGGTATTGAAGTTAAGCACGCAGAACAACAAATCAGATCAACTGTAGTTTTACCGGCTGGTCTTGGTAAAGAAGTTCGTGTTTGTGTTATTGCTAAAGGACCAAAAGTTAATGAAGCAAAAGATGCAGGTGCTGATTTCTACGGTACAGAAGATATTATCGATAAAATTGCAGGCGGCTGGTTTGAATTTGATACATTAATAGCAACTCCTGACTGTATGGGTATGTTAGGTAAGTTAGGTAGAGTTTTAGGTCCTAAAGGCTTGATGCCAAACCCTAAGACTGGTACTGTTACTTTAGATATCGCAAAAGCAGTTAAAGATGCTAAAGCTGGTAAAGTTGAATTCAGAGCTGATAAACAGGGTATGATTCACTGTCCTATCGGTAAGGTTCAATTCTCAAATGAAGATTTGGTTAAGAACTATGGAACACTGGTTGATGCAGTTCTAAGAGCAAAACCTTCAGCCGCTAAAGGAACTTATGTTAAGTCAATTTATTTGACAACAACAATGGGACCAAGTATCAAGATTGATTCAAAGAATTTACAAACAGAAATAAAAGAAATTGTTGGTTGATATTTACGGCTAACCTATCGGTTAGCCTTTTTTTTATAGTAAAAGAGTTGTTTTACAAAACAGCTCTTTTACTATATTATAAAATGAAGGAGGATTTATTATGAAAGTTAGAGCAAGTCATATTTTAGTTGATACAAAAGAACTGGCTGAAAGTTTACTGTTGGATATAGAAAACGGCATAGCTTTTGAAGATTTAGCAAAAGAATATTCTAAATGCCCATCAGGAAGAAATGGCGGAGACTTAAGATGGTTTGGCAAAGGCATGATGGTTAAGCCGTTTGAAGATGCTGTTTTTGCTATGAAAAAGGGCGAAATCTCAAAACCGGTTGAAACACAATTCGGCTGGCACTTGATAAAGCTTACAGACATTGATGAAGATTAAACCCAGTTATAATCAAGGCTTTGCCCCCCCCTTGTACCATGTTAAAAGAGGAAGCTACCCTTCAATATGTGCCATATAGAAGTTTAAACAGGGCAAAGTTTTTCCCAAAAAGGAATAAGAAAATACTTTGATAGAGTTATGAAATTAGAACAAGCTTCATTTTTTGACAATTTTGTCAAAAATATAAAGAAACAAAAAAGTTTTACGCTGAGCGGCCTAACAACTTTCAGCAGGCTTTTGCTGGTTGATTATATCTATAAGCTTTCTGGTAAAAAACTCCTTTTTATAACATCGTCTGAACAATCGGCATTAAGGTACACGTCGGATTTAGAGAGAATTTTTAATCTTAATCCGGAAACTATACCATACCAAAATGTTTCACCATACGAGACTGTAGCCGGAAATCTTTATGATTACGAAAAACAAATAAGTATTTTATTGAAAAAGCCTGAAATTGTAATCGCGCCCATAAAAGTGCTTTTGGAAAAATTCCCGCACCTTGATTTTTTCAAGAAAAACTCTTTTACGCTGAAAGTTGGAGATGAAATTTCACAGAAGGAGCTTCTTAGAAAGCTGATAAATTTGGGATACAAGCGCTCTACGATGGTTTCTGATATCGGTGAATTCAGTATAAGAGGAGATATTGCTGATATTTTTTCACTCGATGAGAATCCGGTAAGAATCGAGTTCTGGGGTGACGAAATAGTTGATATTAGATTTTTCAACAACGAAACGCAAAAATCAATCGAAAAAATTAAGGAAATAAATATAAAACCTCTGTATAAATTTGTTTTAGAAGATAAGCTTCCTAGTGATTTACCAAAAGAATTAAGAGAACAGATAGAAAATGAAGGGTATTTTGAGGGGATTAATGTTTATGAATCTTATTTTAACCCTGATTTAGCCAATATTCTGGATTATTTTAGCGAATATATTATTGTAATAGATGAGTTTGCCGAAGTTTCAGCCAAGTTTCAGCAAATTGATGAAAATTTTATAAATACTTATAACGAAGCTTTAAAAACCAATCATATCTACCCATTAAAAGAAATAAATCATTTTACCTGGGAAGAAATTATGCAAAAATCTGCAGGTATGCAGAAGATTTCTCTAAACAACTTTCTATCAGACGAAACAAATGAAGTTATTGATATTGATGCAAGAAACGTACAGATTTTTGATGCAGATATGGACATGCTTGCAGAATTTCTTATTGAGCATAAAGGCTGGCAAATAACTGTTGCGACTGATTTTCAGGAAAGAGTCAAGGAAGTTTTATCTGAATACGGCATTTTTGATATTAACTACATTAAAAATATCACTTCACAGGGGACGGAATTAGAAGACGGAAAAATACTTATTCTTACAGATAGAGAACTTTTTAATAAAAGGCAAAAAGATATTCCGCCCAACCGTAAACGTCATTACAAAGAAAAAGCTGAATACATTGAAAATATTAACGATATAAAACCCGGAGAGTATGTAGTACACTCTATTCACGGTGTCGGGATTTATCAGGGGTTAACAAAACAAGAGTTCGACGGGCAGTTAAAAGATTATTTAACTATAGAATACGCAAACAAAGATAAGTTACATATTCCGGCTGAACAAATAAATATGCTATGTCGCTATCGCGGCTCGGGGCAAGTTAAACCTAAGCTCTCAAGAATGGGCGGCTCTGATTGGGAAAACACAAAAACCAGAGTTAAAAAAGAGGTTGAGACAATTGCTTATGACCTTTTGAGACTTTATGCAAGAAGAAAGATGAAAGAAGGTATTGAATTTGCGCCAGATTCACCTTTGCAGCTTGAGATGGAAGATACTTTTGAATACATAGAAACTCCTGACCAGCTAAAATCAATAAATGAAATAAAAGCAGATATGGAAAGCCCGAACCCTATGGACCGGCTTGTCTGCGGAGACGTCGGGTTTGGAAAAACTGAGGTTGCTATGCGGGCGATGTTTAAGGCGGTGACTTCATTAAAGCAGGTTGCAATGATTGTACCTACAACAGTTCTTGCACTCCAGCACTACCAGACGATTTCAGAACGGTTTAAACCTTTTGGAATTGATGTTGAACTTCTTTGCCGTTTTAGGAGCGCTAAGGAGAGAAAAGAAACGCTTAAAAATCTTGCAACAGGAAAGTGTGATGTCGTAATTGCAACACATAGTCTCTTGCAGGACAATGTTATATTCAAGGATTTAGGTCTTTTGGTAATTGATGAGGAGCACAGATTCGGAGTAAGACATAAGGAAAAATTAAAAGAATTTAGAGAAAATATTGATATTATCTCAATGTCAGCAACTCCGATTCCAAGAACCCTTTATATGTCACTTTCCGGCATAAAAGATATTTCCGTTATTAACACTCCGCCTCAAAATAGGCTTCCTATCAAGACTTACGTCGGGGAATACAATGAACAGACCGTTAAAAATGCTATAGTTAACGAACTGGATAGAGACGGGCAGGTCTTTTATCTTTATAACAGAGTTGAAACTATCGAAGAATTTAAGCTGGAACTTCAAAAACTTGTTCCGAATGCAAGAATTTCAATCGGCCATGGACAGTTAAGCGAAAAACAGCTTGAAGATGTAATAATAGGTTTTGATAACCATGAAAGCGATATTTTATTATGTACAACGATTATAGAAAACGGGCTTGATATTCCAAATGCCAATACAATAATTATCCATGAAGCAGATAAATTAGGCCTAGCGCAGCTTTACCAGCTTAGAGGCCGTGTTGGAAGGAGCGAAAAACAGGCATATTGTTATTGTTTCTATAGGGGTAAATATAATACAGCCGGCAATAAACCTTCCGGCGGAAATGTTGAGTTTAAGGGACTGACTCAAGAGGCAACAGAGAGGTTAAAAGCAATTAAAGAATTTACAACACTTGGTAGCGGCTATAGGATAGCAATGCGCGATGTTGAAATAAGGGGTGTCGGAAATATTTTAGGTACAAAACAGCACGGACATATGGTTAATGTAGGTTTTGATACGTACTGCGAACTTCTGGAAGAAACTGTAAATGAACTCAAGGGTGAAACTATTAAGGCCAATAAGCCCGCTATTGTTGATATTAATGTTACAGCATATATTCCTGATGAATGGGTCGGATCTGAAGAGCAAAAAATGATTGAATACAAACGTCTTTCAGATGTTAAAAATGAAATAGAATTAAATTATATCGTATCCGAATGGAAAGACCGCTTCTCACGTATTCCCGATGAAGTTGAAAATCTCATCAAACTTATTAAATTAAGACTACTCGCAACCGAGTGCGGTATTTCTATTATTAGAGAAGCCGGTTGCGATATTAGAATTTATTCCCCATTTACCCCTTATGAGTGGAATATAATTAAACAGGGATTGGATAGAAATATTCTTAGAAAAATTAAATTTACGATAGCCCCAAAATCTTGTATGGATGGAAAATCAATTATTCTACTTAATATTCAAAATCTGAGTTTTGATGAAATATTTGAAACTTTATCTGTATTATTCTACTATATCAAGGAAACGGTTAATAAATATTCTTCCAAAACATTGTAATTATAGTAAAGCTAATCTATACAAATATTTTAATAAAAATTAGCAGAAATCATATACCTTATGATTATTTTGAGTTCCGCTGGACAGAATTTTTATTTACTAATTTCTATTGTCCAATGCTGGGCCTTGTCCGACATCAAGCCTAACTATACCTGTTTAACTTCAAGCATTGAATCAACTTTATCTTTCAAAATAGTTTCAACAAAATTTTTCAAAGTCATTGATGCATTTTTACACCCGCTGCACATGCCGGTTAATTTAACTTTAACCTTATTCCCTTCAACGTCAATAAGTTCAACATCTCCACCATCTTTTTGAAGCTGAGGAGAAATTTGCTGATCAATTACTTTACTAATCTTTAAGATTTTTTGTGTTGGTGTAAGCTCTTGAGCCTGACCTTCTTTTTTATAGTATGTATCAAGCATATCTTTAATAATGCCTTTACATCTTCCGCAGGCGCCGCCGGCTTTTGTATAGTTAGTAATTTCTTCTACGGTTTTCAGCCCGTTTACCTTAATTGCTTCCCAAATCTGGTTTTCTGTCACATTAAAACAGGTACAGACAATTTTTTCACCGCTTGGAGTAAGCCCCTCTTCCAGGGCAATTACATCTTCGCCGTAATATTTCTTGATAGCATCTTCTAAAGCTTCATGTCCCATAACAGAACAATGCATTTTTTCCTGAGGAAGCCCATCCAATTCATCTGCAATATCTTTATTCGTAATCTTTGCTGCCTCATCAATTGTTTTTCCGATAATCATTTCTGTTAAAATGCTTGAAGAAGCAACGGCCGAGCCGCAGCCAAAAGTCTGAAATTTAGCATCTTTTATAACTTTACCATCGAGTTTTATATACAATTTTAAAGAATCACCGCATGCTAAAGAACCGGCCTCTCCGATTAAATCAGCATCATCAATCTTGCCGACATTTCTGGGGTTTCTGTAGTGATCCAAAACCTTCTCCGAATATTCCCACATAATAATTTCCTCTTTTTGCAGTTGAATTTTTACATTACAATTTTACTACAAAAAGAGGAAATATTAATCTCCATAATAGTTAAGACTTTTTATTATTTTTTCCGACAACGCTATCCCAAGCTTTTTTAAAAGCTGAATTTAAGCGTTCTTTATCATTAATAAGTTCGCGAACATTTTTTCTGCATTTAGCAAATAATAAAAGCCTGTCTTGTTCATCTTTAGAAAGAGCATCAAATTCACTTTTTACCCTATTTAATTCTGTTGGGATTTTTTTTGAGTTTTCATCCAGCATTATATCTGCAATTTTATCCAAAGGTGTAAGTTTTTGGGACTTTCCACCAGTCTCAATCATCCTTTGATTAACTCTTTTTATTAAGTCTATGGAAATATTAGATTTTTTATCCCACTTTGCTTTTGAACTTACGTTTGTATTGTCAATTCGTGCAATTTTCATATTTCGGCATCCTTTCTAATTTTCTAACTTTCTTTCTTCCTGCTTTATGAATTCGCAATCAGCCTCAAGCCTTTTATCTTCCATTGCATTAATAAGCTCTTCAATATCTTTAATCTGTCCGAGTTCAAATCCGACTTCTGCATACAATACACAATCATTACAAAGTCTGTAGTTTCCGTATTGTACGGAGCCGGCCAAAGGTTTAGTACTCCCGCACGCATCGCATACAAAAAATTCCGTCTCACACTCAGGATTTTCTTCTATATCGTCCAAGCGCATCTGCTCGACTACCAATTGCATTTCTTTAACAACATCTTCTTTTGATTTCATATACAACCTCTATTATTTATTCCGTAGGTTGGGTGAAACCCAACAATAACTAAATTTTTATTGT
>CALUQF010000090.1 GCA_944322835.1 Candidatus Gastranaerophilales bacterium
TGACAGAATATAACTTTCTATTTTATTGTCTAGTCAACTTTTTTATTCCTGCAAAGGTAAATTTATGCTGCATCCCGCCCTTTTATTGTTTTTTTAACGGGACAGTTGTGCCGCAAGGGGCGAGGGGATTGCAACGCCAAGCGTGAAGCCTACCCACCCCGCCAGATTGACCATCTTGGACAGTTATGCATTTTTTATAGAGTAGCTTTTCTAATCAATGAACCTATATAAATAGCAAAAAATTTTTTTTCGGGTTTTAACATGTTAAAACTATCGAAAGGAGTACAATATGAATATTTCTACAAGTCAGAATCAACCGGCATTTTCAGCAAAATTTATCAACAACAAAGCTTTTCAGGAAGTTGTAAAGTATGCAAAAGATACAAAACAGCTTCAGGAGCTTGATACAGCTTTGAATAAAATAAACAATTCTAATGCCGGTGACATACTTTTAATCCATGGAACCGTTCCGGGCGGAGTGTATTCAAACTTTAATATGGGTAAAAGAGCTGTTCAGAACCTCGGTGCTGAAACTCCGGAAAAAGCTTCTTTTAATGCAATAATGGAATTAGGCGAACTTGGACGTAAGTTCAGAAAGCTTGTTGGCGGAGAGGTTAAGTCTAATTTGAAAGCAGATGATGTAATTAAAAAATACAGTGTATAAAATATTAAGTTATGTAACAAATATACTCTCTTGTGAAATCTGAACTTTTTTATAGTTTTTATATATACATAAGACATTAACAAAAGTTAGAAACACGAGAGAGTGAGAGAGATTTTTAAAGACTTTCCTTTTTAAGGAAAGTTTTTTATTTTAAATAATTCACTAATCCTTCAAGCGCAAGTGTATAACTTAGTTCTTTGAATCCTACGACTTGTCCGATGCATACTCCTGAAATAAGAGAAGTGTGTCTAAATTCTTCGCGTGCGTGGATATTTGTCATATGTATTTCAACAGCCGGCAGACAGGTAGAGGCTATAGCATCTCTTATCACAACACTTGTGTGGGTATATCCGCCTGCATTTATAAGAAGTCCGTCAAAACCTTCTTTTTTCATTGCCTGAATTTTATCTACTATATCGCCTTCGTGATTGCTTTGCCACACTTCGACCTCTGCACCTAATTCTTTACCTTTAGATATAACTTTTTCTTCGATATCCTTAAGAGTCGTATGTCCGTATTTTTCTGGCTCTCTTTCTCCAAGCATATTCAGGTTTGCACCATTGATAAGTAAAATTTTCATAATTCAATACCTCTTTAATTTATATTACTACAACCAAAGAGATTAATCTTCTAAAAGCAAAAAATTCCTATGTCATCCTGAAAGCGTAGAAAATCGTTTACAGCAAAAGACTTATAATAAGTTATTCTTCCTCGATTTTCAAGCTGTTCAGGATCTTACCAGTCGAAAAGCATTATTCCCAGCCGGTAAGATGCTGAAATACGCCTCTTTCTATTTATATATTTCCTCCACCTCCCATTTACCTCGCCGGCTATTCAGCATGACAATAATACAAAATTGTTGTTGAGATAAGTTTTTTTACATTCCCTTTTATTTATACTACAATAAAAAAAGAATGTGAGGGAATAATGATTAATAAACGCTGGTATGACAGAGATCCGATTTTAAAAGAAGCCTTAGAGCTTTTGAGGCTTTCTCCTGATGAGACCAAAACAGAGGCGGCAGAATTTATGCTTCAGCTTCAGGAACAGGTTGCGGGGGAAGTTATTGAACATGTTTATGAAATTATAAATACATATCAAGGTAAAGGCAATCGTTGGTATGATAATGACCCAATGATGCTCAAAGCAGTTGAGCTGTTGAGAAATGCACCTCCAAAGGTTCAGAGAGTTGCTGCTCTAAAACTTCTTATTGCGCTTGAACAAAAGAGTTTTGATGGGGTCGAAATATAAGAATGAAAGATGTCCAAAATCAGGCTGACTCAAGAGGGATTGATATTCAAAAAGTTGGGATAAAGGGAATAGAACTTCCTCTTGTTATTCAGAGAAAAGACAAGGAAGATATTGTTATTTATTCAACAGCAACGGCGGGTGTCTCCTTGCCGGCGCATTACAAAGGTACTCATATGTCCCGTTTTGTCGAGGTTTTAAATGAGTGGCGGAGTAATAAGAGGCTCGGTGTTGATATAAAAGGGTGTGTTGAGGCGATTATAAACCGGCTTGAGGCAAAGAGCGGGTATTTGAAGTTTGATTTTAAATATTTTATTGATAAAAAATCTCCTGTGACCGGTGTTTCAGCGCCTATGTGCTACGACTGCTCTTTTGAAGGAATTCTTGATAATTACGGAGAAGAAGATGAAGAGTACAGGTTTTATCTTGGCGTAAAAGTTCCTGTAACTACGCTTTGTCCGTGTTCTAAAGAAATTTCGGATTACGGTGCTCATAACCAAAGGGCAATTGTTTCCGTAAAAATAACTTATCCCGAAGAAGAACATATCTGGCTTGAGGACTTGGTTAAGGATATTGAAAGCTGTGCTTCATCAGAACTTTATCCGCTTCTAAAACGTGAAGATGAAAAATACGTTACTGAAAAAGCCTACGAAAATCCCAAATTTGTTGAAGATGTATTGAGAGATGTTGTTCTCGTGTTAAGAAAAAATGATATTATAGACTCGTTTGAAGTGGAATGCGAGTCTTTAGAAAGTATTCATAACCATTCTGCCTGGGCATACCAGCAAGAGGGATAAGAGGTAAAGGGGTAAATATAAGGGGTAAATATATAATAATAAAAGTGGGATAAATAAGCGGGGAGTAAATATAGGGGAAATACTCCTTGTAATTCTTCTTTTCTGGTTTTATAATAAACTATAAAGGACAAGGGGATGAAGAGCAGAGTTTGGGTACTGATAATTTCAATATTTTTATTATTATGCACAAGTGTCTTTGCACAGGGTGTTTATTCGGAATACGTTCCTAAAAATAATGAAGTTATTTTTAATCAATCTATGTTCAAAATTGATGTCATAGACCCAAAAGCAAGTACTAACTGGAAAGGGATAAATTATCCGGGGTTAAGAGGAAGCAATCAGCTGGTAATTTATACTCCGGCTTTTGGATATAGAACTAACACTAACGAATACGGTACAGAAGCTGTTGTTACAGGTGATACTGTTACGTCTTTAAGCGGGGCGGATTCGCTTATACCTGCTAATGGTATTGTAATAAGCGGGCACGGTCAGGCTAAAAAATGGATTAACGAAAATGTTATGGTTGGGGCTAAAATCTCTATTGATCCGAAAAAGCATATTATTACTTCTTATATTACATCAGATACTTTTCTTTATACCGCAAGAGAGAGGATAAAAGAAGTCCAAAATATGCTTTTATATTATACCCAGAATTCTGCAAATTACAACTGTAAACGCACAATGCAAAATATTGCAAAGGCCAATGATTTTATAGAAAAAGCCGCTAAAAATAGTGAAGATTCTCAAAAATATGCTTCGCGAGCAATAGAATATGCTGATTTAGCGATGTCAACAGTAATTCCTTATGAGGCATCTGAATTAAAAGGTGTTTGGCTAAGACCAACGTATTTTAATGAGAAAGATATAATCAAAGTATTGGATTCACTTGCTAATTCAGGTATAAATAATTTATTTTTAGAAACTTACTATCATGGTAAAACTATTTTTCCGTCTCAAACAATGGCGAAATATGGTTTTATTAAGCAAAATGAGGATTATGCGGGATTTGATCCTTTGAAAATATGGATTAACGAAGCACATAAACGGAATATAAAAGTACATATCTGGTTTGAAACTTTTTATGCAGGAAACAAACCTCCTGAAACGAATCCAGAATATATTCTTGCCAAAAAACCTCAATGGACAAACAGACAGAAAAAAAATGCTGATATGACGGATATTCCATATTCAGTATCAGAACATAACGGATATTTTATAGATCCTGCAAATCCGGAAGTTCAGGCTTTTTTGCAAGAACTCCTTTGTGAAATTATAACCAGATATAAACCTGACGGGATAAATCTTGATTATATAAGATATCCGCAATCCATGGATGTTGGGTTTCTTGGTTATGAAGCCTCTAATTGGGGGTATACAAAATATGCCCGAAATGAATTCAAAAGTATGTATGGTGTTGACCCGATTTTATTAACAACTTCTGACCCTTTATGGTATCAATGGAAATTTTATCGTTGCAATAAAATAACCAATTTTGTAAGAAAAACAAGTACGCTTTGCAGATATCATAATGTAATGCTTACAACAGTTATTTTCCCTAACCGCGTGCTTGCAATGAATACTAAGATGCAGGATTGGAAAAACTGGTCTATGAATAATTTTGTAGATGGATTTACTTCTTTGCTTTTAACTTGTGACGATAGAACGGCTATAAATTTGATGGAAGAGGTTTTGAGAAATAAATCCGCGAGTACAAAATTATATGCGGGTTTGTTTGTAACCTTTATGAACGGTTCTAATTCTGATTTGATGAAACAAATTCATGCTGCAAGAAGATATAACTTAAACGGGTTGATAATTTTTGATTATGCTCATTTAGGCGATTCTTATTTAAATACACTTACAGAGAGTGTTTTTAAGCCTGTAAAAAAGGAAGTTGTCATAACAGAATCTTCTGTACCAAAACAACAGCAGGTTCAAATAAAGAGTGGTAAAAAGAGTGGAAGAAGAAAATAAACCCAAAAGAAGCTTTTTAGGAATATGGTTTGAGTGTTGTCATGTATATGGAAGACTGTATAAAAACAAAGATTGTACAGCTTATGTCGGCAGATGTCCCAAATGTTTAAGGCCTGTAAATGTAAGAATCGGTGGTGAGGGGACAAGCAGGCGCTTCTTTCGCGGAAGTTAGCAATCTCTATTCCCCGTTCCTTACAGCATAACTGTCCCGCTAAAATTTGTTTATAAAAATAGTCACCTTCTCTTAACAGGAAACAAAATAGCCATAGATATCAGTAAAGGTCCATGAGAGTGTTTTTGTTGGGTTTCACCCAACCTACAATTTCTTACGCATTAAATATTGTTCTAAATGATTAAGTTTTGAGTTTGTAAGCCGGAGATAGATATTCAAAATAGCTGTTAAATTGTCGATATCACTTTCTTTTACATTATCTTCGCGCAGGCATTCAAGTATTACGCGTCCCAGTGACGATGCAAAGCTAAGCCGGTTTGAAATATCCTGAACCCGGATCTCCAGTTGTTCATATTCTCTAACACTCATAATTACCTCATTATTAAATTTTATAAACATATTATTAATGCCTGTATTATTTAGTTAACTCTAATGTTAATTATAATATCAGTTTTTAACTATTTTGTCAACTTATATACGTAAGCGTATAATAATTAACATGAGCATTAAGGTTAGAGAACAGATAAAATCATTATTGGCATCTAAAAATGTCACAATGAAAGAACTTTGTAAATTATTATCTGATAAGCTTGGTAAAGAGTACTCTCTTCCTAATTTTTCAGGTAAACTAAAGCGCGGAACAATAAGCTATAATGAAGTTTTAGTCATAGCTGAAATCCTCGGGTATGAAATTAAGTTTGTAGATATTGAAGATTACAGCTGATATAGAAACTTCTCTTGATTTTGAAAAATCAACGGTCTATAATCGGGTATCACAAATTAAAAAAGAAGAGGAGTATTTTATATGAAAATATTGTTTGCGGCTGCCGAAGTTTCACCGTTTTCTAAGGCTGGAGGGCTTTCAGATGTTATGGGGAGTTTGCCTAAAGCTATTGAAAAAGATGCAGAAATCGCTATTTTTACTCCGCTTCACGGCTCTATTGATTATAATAAGTGGGGATTAAAGGAACTTGAAAATTCTGAGATGTGGATAACTTTCGGCTCAAGTCCGCAGAAGTTTAAGCTCCATATGACAAAGCTTCCGGGAACTGATATCAATGTTTTCTTTGTACAAAATGACTGGTATTTTTCTTGTTTTCAGGAAGTTTATCCTAAGTGGCTCGACCCGAGATATGAACACGAAAGATATATTGCTTTTTCTCTTGCCACTTTAGAATACGCAAAACAGCTGAATTTTAGGGCTGATATTATTCACTCTAACGATTGGCATACGGCAATGATTCCTTTGTATATCAAAGCTAACTACAAGTTTGATGAATTCTGGTCAAAGACTAAGAATGTATTTGAGATTCATAATCTTGCTTATCAGGGCGTCTGGTTTGAGGATATTTTGGATTTCGCGAATATGCGAAAAGATATTGTGTTTAATGAATGGGGCTGCGAACACTACGGACGAGTTAATTGGATGAAAGGGGCTATTAATTATTCCGATAAAATTGTTGCGGTATCTCCTACATACGCAAGAGAAATTCTTACGGGCGAATACGGCGAAGGTATGGACTACACACTTAGAGGACATACAAATAAACTTGTCGGTATTGTTAACGGAATAGATTATGATGTATTTAACCCCAAAACAGATAAAACGTTAGTTAAAAACTATGATGTTAACTCTTTGAAGAATAAAGAAGAAAACAAAAAATCGATTCTTGAATATTTTGGGTTAAAATACAATCCAGATAGACCCCTAATAGCCTTAATCTCAAGGCTTGTCGAACAGAAGGGGCTGGATTTAATCAGGCAAGTTGAAAACGATTTGAGAAACCTTGAAGCTGATTTTATATTCTTAGGCTCCGGCGACAAATCGTATGAAAATTTATTCATATGGCTTTCAAATAATACTCCGAATATAAGGGCTTACGTTGGATACAGGGGCGATTTAGCTAACAGGATTTATGCGGGAAGCGACTTCTTTCTGATGCCTTCAAAGTTTGAACCTTGCGGACTGTCGCAATTAATTGCAATGCATTACGGCTCGCTTCCGATAGTTAGAGCAACGGGAGGTTTAGAAGATACCGTTACCGGCTATCCGCTTGATAACTCTACAGGGTTCAAGTTCTGGGGATATGACGGATGGGCAATGAAGGATGCAATTTTAACAGCGTTATATGTTTATAAGGATAAATATACGCTGAATGCTATGCGTCAAAGCGCAATGAAGGCTGATTTCAGCTGGAAAGAAAGTGCTAAAAAATATCTTGAAATGTACAGGTCACTTGTGTAATGCCAAAACTCAATATCTTAATAGCCTCTGATAAAGATGAAAGCAGAATAATCGGACTTATTCAAAAATCAAAATATTTGAATAAGCTTTATGCGACTTATGAACTTGAAGGAGCAATTGAGGTTCGGTTTAATACATTTAAGGAACTTGCGCAGAAATGCAGAGCATTAAAGATTGATATCGTAATTGTTGAGAATGAAAAATGGGTTTTGCAGGGAATAGCTGATGTTTTGCGCGCCGGTCTGGTTAACTGTCTTGCGCTATCTTCCAGAGCTAACCGGCTTATTTTATCAAATAACTATAGAAGAGAGCTTTTAGACAAATATGGAATCTTAACTCCTAAAAAATTACTGTATCCTTCTAAATTCCCTGTTATTGTACGCGCTGACGGGGTTTGCAGGAGGGGAAATTCTCTGGAAGAAATTATTCAAATAAGAGAAGAGGTTGCAAAGCAGTCCGGAGAAATTGCAGGAACTATTTATTTAGAAGAATTTATTGAAGGAGAGGTTATTAATCTTATCTCACTTTTTGATGGCAAAAATCTTTTGAGTTTTACAAAAAATGATTTGGTTCTTGATTATTCCAGAAAATTAGAAAAATTGCTTACGGACGAAAAATTTGAATTTATCGGGTTTTTGAACTCAAAATTGATTATAGATGGAGATAAACTATATAACATAGGTTTTTCATCAGACTTTTCCGGCATCAGCGCCGGTGTTGATTTTATTTATATTCTTAATTCCGCAATCTATCAAAAATTAGATGAGATTAGGCTCTAGGAGCTTTGTTATTCGCACTACTGTCCAAGATAAATTTATAAACAAACACCGCAGCCTATCACATATCTGCAATTGCGGCAAATTACCTAATATCTAGACATAAAAAGGACCCCTCACCCGAATTTCTAAGTTTCGCTAACGCTCAACTTGAAAATCTTCCCTCTGTCTTGGATTTGCTCCACGCTCACAGAGTTCCGCCTTTAAGCCTACTCGGCTT
>CALUQF010000091.1 GCA_944322835.1 Candidatus Gastranaerophilales bacterium
AAATTCGGGTGAGGGGTCTTTTTTATGTCCAGATATTAGGTAATATTCCGCAATTGCAAATATGTAGTAGTATACGATGTTTGTTTATAGATTTATCTTGAACAGTAGTGCATTTACCCCCAGAATGACGCTACATTAAGAAGTAGTTATTGTTGGGTTACACCCAACCTACTTCACTTAATTAGATAATATTCATTAGTTTAGAAAGTTTATATTGCAGCCCAAGCAGAACCTCTAATCCTGAAATGATTTCAGCTGTTTCAGCGCAGTTTGTTTCATCTTCACAATAGCTTTTCAAAACACCTAACATAGCTGTGTTTTGAATCATAAGCTCCCGGATTTCTTGTTGTTGTTCATAGATTGCTTGCATAAATAATACTCCTTATTATATCGGAAGTACGAAATATTTTTATTCATAATAGCACTATTATAAAATTAATGCAAGATGATAAAGTTATATTAGAAGCTATAGGACGTGTTATTAGAAAAGTTCGTAAATGTAAAAAATTAAAGTTTACGATTTTTTGTTATGAAAATGATATTTCTAAAACAACGCTTTATATGATTGAAAAAGGTTTAAACAAAGCTTACATAACAAGTTTGTTTAAAATAATAAAAGCATTAGGATTAACATATGAAGAATTCGGACGTCTTTTAGACAATGAATTGCCTGAAAATTATATGAAAAACGAGGAATAATTATTGTTGGTTTCATTTATTTTACGATGTTACGGGAGTTCTATTTGTACCGGGAATTATTTTTTCGTGCTATACTATACCCAAAATTAAACAATTTTTTCTCTTTAGGGAACTAACAAGTTAAAGGAAAGGAGCTATTCATGTTATTAGATTTAATCAAATCAAGAAAGAGCGTAAGAAAATATTCGGAAAAACATGTTCCCGATGAAGATTTTAGAAAAATTCTTGAAGCTGGCAGACTTGCTCCTTCCTGGATGAATGTACAATCCTGGAAATTTATCCTTGTTAAATCGCAGGAAAATAAAGATTTATTGTCCGAACTTTCTGTCGGGCAGGTGCATGTCAAGAATGCAGACGCTTTAATTGTATGTGTTGCTGATATGAATGCCTGGGAAGAAGCTAAAATTACGCATATTTCTAAACCGGCGCTTAATCCAAAATTACAGGGAGAAAACGGTATCCTTATAAGAACTCTGGAGCAGCTAATTTATCCGATTTCATACATGATGCTTGAGGCAGAATCTTTGAACGTGAAATCCTGTATTATAGGTGCTTTAGGTAATGAAATTACAGGAGTTTTACCTGAAATATCCGCGAGGGCAAAGGCTAAACTTGGACTTAATGAAAATCAGATAATTTCGACCATTATAACTCTCGGCTATGAGGCAGAATATAGCGAGACAAATAAAACCAGAAAAGATTTTGACTCTGTTGTTTTCTTAGAAAAAATCGGAAATAAGTTTTAATCTTCAATTTCTGGATCACCGTTTATGAGTTTTAGAATTTCTACAACTTTTGGCATTTGGCAGGCAAAAGTATAATGTGCTTTTCTAATTGAGCACTCTCTGCAATTGCCGTTTAGTTTGTAGCATTCAATAGCCTGTTCTGTCCAATTTCTGGTAATTGAACTGGACATTTCAGTTCTTGGCGGTTCTATTACATGATTGAGCATTACACACTTCCCCCTCATTTATCATAATAGAATGTTATGTTGAAGTTAACATCATCCGGATATATGATTTGATAAAAATAATTTATCTAAATACAATTTTGTTTTTTGGGTTCTTTCATTAATTTCAGGATACTTATTTTCAATATTATCCAGAGTATTAAGAACATCTGCGGTATCATTCTTTATATTGCATTTTTGCAAAGCCTTTTCCCAATTCTTAAAATCCCAATTTGAATTAGCATGCAAAAGGTTTGCTTTAGAAGAAGCGAGTACAACTTTTTTAAAAATTTTTCTTACAAGCGGAAGTTTATCGCCGGCAAACGGTGATTCAAGATTACAGGATGCGCGATTTATAAATACTTCCAAAAGTTTTGCTGTTGTGTTGGAATAAGATCTGTCACACAATGTATCAATTTCATCTACGAGATAAAGTTTTCCGTTTCTCGTTACAATATTATTAGGATTTAGCGAATCAAATATACAGAAACGTCGCGGGCCGAGCTTAATTTCATTGAGTTTATTAATATCCTGTGCAAGTGTATCATACGCAGATTGGGGAATAGCAGCAAATCTTGGCAGATAATGATTTAAATAATATTTTTTTATTCTGTTTTGACTATAAACTTTCGTAAGATGCTCAGGAACTCCTGCCGGACAATGTTTACCAACATTTCTCAAAATTTGCAATTTACCGAGTTCTATAACTGCTTCTCCAAAATAACTTTTTAGGTTTGCAAAAATACCTTTCCCCCTCGTGACTTTGTCCGGAAGATGGTCCGGCTCTATTACACTCTTGCGCGGAACACGAAGAGCGTATTTTCTCGTTACTTTATATACTTTGTTCTGAGTACCTTCTTCAATAAATTTTTCACGGGTAAGAATGGTTGAAAGCCCGTGTTTAATTGTGTTGGCTAATTTCACCTCAATATTATTTTCAGGATACTTTAATACTTTATCTATTTGAGTTTGGATTTGTCTGGAATGTCCATAAAAGTTTGGAGAATAATTTAGTTTAGGAGATAAAATTGTATTCATATATTGTATAAATCTCCTGAAAAAATTTTTTGCCCTAAATAAAAAAGTTAATCGCTATACCAGATATAATACTTATTAAAAGAAGTATGAATATTATTTTTAAACTGTCTTTAAAATCATTATTTTTTAAGAGAACTAAAAGTCCTAACCCCGCATTAGACAACAATCCGGCCATCAAACCGCCAAATGTAATTGAGCCTTTAATGAGCATAATGGTTAAACCAATAGATATTGCACAATTGGGAATAAGCCCGATGAATCCTGCAATAACAGGCTGGATAAATTTTCCGCCTGATATTAAGTTCGTAACTGCTATATTTGTAAGGCAATAGTTCAAAATAAGCGTTATTATGAGAACAAATACAAACACGTTCATTGTATGCATAATGGGATGTATAATAAGTTCTCTTTTGCTTCCGTGCTCAATATTATGTTTGCAACACCCTTCTTCTATAACTTTGGTGTCTTTATCTTCTATAATCTCAAGTTTAGTTGGGTGTACAAAATCAATAAAATATCCCATTAATATTCCGATAAAGAGTTTTATTCCGACAATTGGAATTATTAAATAAGCTTTTTGCGGTGTAGCTAATAAAATAGGTATGGTTTCATCAGATGTTGTAAGATATACAGCTATCAGACACCCTCTTGTAATTATTCTTTTTGAATAAAGGCTGCTCGCTATTACTGAAAATCCGCATTGAGGGAATATTGCAGCTAAAGCGCCAACCGTTACTCCGTATTTGCCGGTCTTTTTTAAAAAATCATTAAGTTTGTCCGCATAATAGTATTCAATAATCTCTATTAAAACAAAAATTATAAACAGAAATGGCAGCAAATGTATACTGTCACAAAAAGCATCTATTATCCAATCTGCAAGGGGTAACTTTTCTATAAGAGAATCAAGAGGAGAAAAAATCCCCTCGTATAACCCATTGATTTTTTCTAAAATAGATATTAACATAAGGTCATTAAACATCTAATATTATATGAAATCAAGAAGGAGTTTTTATGAAAACAATAGAAATCAATAAAGAAAAGTGTGTAAGATGCGGATTATGCATAAGTGACTGTCTAACATCCTGCATAGAATTCGATAAAGATAATTTTCCATATATGAAAAACGAAGAAAATTGTATTTCATGCGAGCATTGTATGACAATATGCCCGACAGGCGCGCTTTCATTCAATCATAAAAACCCGGATGAATCTGAACCGGTCAATTATTACGATATTTTATCGCTGATAAAGTCCAGAAGAAGCATAAGACAATATAAAGACGAAGAGATTTCTGCCGAAACTTTCGATAAATTAAAATCAATGTTATCGTATGTTCCTACGGGATGTAACGCTCATTCGTTGCATTTTAGTATAGTAGAGACAAAATCTGCTATGGATGTTATTAGAAATAAAGTAAATGAAAATGTTTTAAAAGCTCTTTCTTATAAGGCTTTATCACCTATTGCTGACAAATTTGAAAAATACAAAAAAGGCTTTGAAGAAGGTAAAGACATAATTTTTCGCGGCGCTCCGCACATGATAGTAGCGTCATCTTCTATTAAAGCACCATGCGCATTAGAAGACCCGGTAATTGCTTTGAGTTATTTAGAATTATACGCACAGCATTTAGGTTTAGGAACTTGCTGGTGCGGGTTTGCAGAAATGTGTTTAAAATTCTTCCCTGAAATCTGTGATATGCTTGAAATTCCTTCAGGTTATAAACCTGTATACGTAATGCTTTTAGGAATTCCTGCAGTTAAATATCAGAGAACTCCACAGCCTGAACCGTTTAAATTCGCGGAGATAAAAGAAATCCATCAAAAAGATTCTTGCTTTTTCTGTAAAGCAAAAAGGCTGGTAACTAATTTTATAAGATAAAATAAAAGAATTAAAAAGGTTTGGGTAATTTCTGATTATCCAAACTTTTTTGCTGTAATAAATGCTTAAATAGATATTAGAATATGGTATAATAAAACGGTTATAGGAGTTAGAATGCAAGTTACAGAAAAGATTAAACCGAATCAAAAGCAGCAGGAATGTATTGATAATATTGACGGAAAGTATTTAGTTTTGGCAGGCCCCGGTACGGGGAAAACATTTACTATTATTCAGAGAATCAAATCAATGATTGAGCGGGGAATTGAGCCGGAAAAGATTCTTTGTTTAACATTTACGGACGCAGCCGCAAATGAAATGAAAGTCCGGCTTGAAAAAGAGCTGGATAAACTCTCTATAGATGTGGATATTTTCACTTATCATAGTTTTTGCTGTAATCTGATTGATTTATATCCCGATGAATTTGAACTCCCGCACAGTTATAAGATTATGACAGATGCTGTCTCAAGAGCTTTTATCAAAGAGTGCATTGATGAAATTAACCCGAAAGAGTTCAGAACAACGAAAAATGACCCGTATTATTACATTGATACAATAAAAAGACGCATAGAAGAAATAAAAAAACACCGCCTCGATAAAGAACAGTATTTTAACAATATCAAAACCAATCCCGATTGGGAGCCGGAATTATTCAGATTAAAAGATGAATTGGAAGTAAAGCTCAAAAAGGGCGATTCCAGAACAAAAACCCTTGTTAATTCTATAGAAAAACATGGGAAAAAATTGGAACAGGCGCGCGAGCTCTGGGAATTCTATGAACGATATCAGGCCAAAATGGATGAAAATCATTATATCGACTACAATGACATGATTAATTCGGTTTTGGATAAATTTGAAGAATCCCCTGCCTTTTTGGATAAGGCTGCAAATAAGTACGAATACATTCTTGTAGATGAATATCAGGACACAAATCAGTCACAGAACGAAATCGTTTTTCAGCTTACTCACGCTTTAAAGAGTGAAAATGTTTTTGTTGTGGGAGACGATGACCAGATTATTTATACTTTCCAAGGTGCAAAGCTTGATACAATAGAAAAATTTTTGGAAGAGTTTCCGGACACAAAAGTTATTTGTCTGGAAGATAATATGCGCTCGACTCAATGGATTCTTGATACGGCAAGAGAGATTGCAAAGCAAGATACAAGAAGGCTTGAGGATAACCCGAAGTTTGCTGGATATAAAATCAGTAAAAATTTAACGGCAAAAAATGAAAAATTATTTGATAAAAATAAACCCGTAAGGTGTTTTAAATATGCAGATTTGATGCAGGAATACACGGAGATTGTAGATGAGATAGAAAAGCTTGTTTCATCTTCCGATTGTCCTAAAGATGATGAAGGAAACAAAAAGCTTTCTGAAATCGCAATTCTTACAAGAACAAACGGTGAGTTAAGCGAATTTGCGGAGATGCTGAAAGCAAGGAATATTCCTTTTGAACTAAAAGACGGTAAGAGTATTTTTGTGATTCAGGCCGTAAATATTCTGATTTATTATATGCAAATGCTTGTTAATCCGGAGATGAATTCATTCAGAATCTTTCAGCTTTTGCTTGCCAAACCTTTCAGTATTAATCCGAAGGATTATTTAAAACTTTATGAGAATCTTTCCAAATACAAAACTTTTATAGAAGCAATAAGAGCGATTCCGGAGAGTGAATTTACAGAGCCGGAAAAGATTAAAAAGTTTATTAAAACTTATGATTATTTATCAGTCTATAAAACTAAGGAAAATATAAAAAACACCGTGCTTGAAATTGGCTCTAAAACCGGAATTTTTAACTATTATTTGAATACGGAGCTGAATCAGTCGGAAAATATTATGGGGCTAAAGCGGATTATTGATGAAGCTTCGAGTTATTCTGATATATATAAAGCGCATTTTTTAGAAGAATTTGTGGAGTACTTAAAAATCCTGTCAGAGGACGGGATTGCAATTCTGACAGATAAAGCGCCTGTTGCAATGAATGCAATTCAGCTTTGTACTTATTATTCTGCAAAAGGGCGTGAGTTCGGGTATGTTTATATGCCGACACTTAACGCGGATAAGTGGGAAAGCGACACGAGAACTCTAAGACCGGAAATTCCTGTTGATAAGTCGGAATATAAGACAAAAGAAGAACTTAATGAACTAAAGCTTTCGGACAGAATAAAGGTCATGTATGTCGGTATGACAAGAGCTAAGCATACTTTAAGGCTTTCTTATGTTCAGACTATCAATGGAAAAGCAAAAAAGCCTAGTGTATTTATATCTAATATTCAAGATATGCTTGAGAAAGAGACTGAGCCTTTTATCTATACAGAGCCGAGTTTTTACTATACGGCCGCTCAGGCGTTAACAAAGCGGGATTATGATTACAGAAAAGATTTTTGTGCGCTTGTTGATGCAAAACTTGCAGACAGGTCTTTCTCGCCAACAGCTATAAATCAGTATTTGAAATGTCCGCGCCAGTATTTGTATGAAAAAATACTTGAACTTCAGGCCAAGGACGGGAATCCTGATGCTTTAAGCTACGGTTCTGCTATTCATGAAGCTTGTGAGTATCTTATAAATTATGCAAAAGAAAAGAGAGAATATCCTTCTAAAGAAACGTTTATTGAAGTGTTTAAGAATAAATTAGATACTCTTCCGCTTTCGAGTTTCAACCAGAGAACAAACCTTGAGGGCAGAGGAGAAAAGGCTTTAAATGAATATTACCATCAAATAACTTCTACTCCAATAGATTGGTTATATGAGGTCGAAAAGCAGCTTTACTTTGAACTTGACGGGATTAAGTTCTATGGGATTATTGACAGAATTGATAAAAACGGGGACGGAAGTTTTACAATTTACGACTATAAAACCGGAAACGCCAAAAACGGAGTGGAGCCTGACGGTGAACACGAGGACTACTATAACCAGATGGCTCTGTATAAGTATTTCTTTGAACAGTACGAAGGTGCAAAAGTTTCCAAAACTACCTTCATTTACCCCGAAGATTATACGAATAATCTGGATTTGGAGCTTAGCAAAGAAGATTGCGAACAAGTGGTAGAAAAATTTAAAAACGCAATTTTTGCAATCCGTAACTACAATTTTGAACCTTCGCACAATGCTAAAGCCTGCCAATACTGTAATTACCGTGATTTTTGCGAAATGGAGATTGTTTGAGCTTTATTAATACGTATGATTTACGATTCCTCCAACATTAAAGGTGCAAGAAATTGCACCCTACCTGTTTTATGCCAGACGTGGTATCCTCCATCGCCTTACAGACACTAATATTTAAATAAAATTATATAAGTTATTGGTGCGTTAAAACGGTGCACTCTACTTTTCTAAAAAGGCAGACCAGTAGTTTCAAATGTTTTAAAGAGTAATAACCAATGTCTGCCGTCCAAATGTTCTTTTCTTTTTGGTTACTTTTTCTTTTTAGTAAAGAAA
>CALUQF010000092.1 GCA_944322835.1 Candidatus Gastranaerophilales bacterium
GGCTTACAAATTTGATTAATACTGATAATTTTGTAATCAGAAAAGATTTATTGAATAAAATCGGCTCTTTTGATTTTCAGGATAAAACTGCCGAAGTTATTTATACCATGAAGCTTGCGAAGGAAAGAATTTCAGTTGCGTTTGTTGATGACCTGAAAGTTTATACAGGGATTGAAAACTATGACACAAGAATTCCTTCTCTTTCAAAGCGGATTAATATTTTTTGGAACAATATAACCCATGTTCCGAATTTTGTTACACAGGAATATTTATGTTCTCTAATCCAGCCAAATTGGCTTGTATGTATAGGTGCGTATTTAATATTGCTTGCGCATGCATACAAATTTCCGTTTCTGGTCGGATATACAACCATTTTGATAACTTTTATAGTCCTTGTGCTTGCTTTTTGTGTAAGTCTTTTGAATGCAAAAATCTATGCAAAAGAGTATTTATATCTGTTTGCGTATCCGCTTTATTCAATAGGGCATATTATACATAATTTCCCTTTAATAAGAGGTGTAAGGAATTTCTTTACAAACAGATCCCGCAAACACCATATTGAAAAAATGGTTACCGATATTATTGTAACAGACGGAAAAAGAGATTTCCCGTGCAAGCTGGAATTAATATCAGATGACGGGCTTGCAAGAGTAAAATTTATTAACGGCGGAAAAACCTACACAACAAAAAATAACCACCTTAGAATGGTAGACGCTATAAGAGAATTAACAGAAAAGCTTGCGGATTATGGACTATCTCTGAAGATATGCCAGTGCTGTAAATATTTTCAACCCATAATAGACGGCTCTACAAATATGGTTAAAGGCTGCTGTAAATGCCAATTCCAGGGCAGGACACCGGGAGATATTATACCGACTCTCGTCTGGAATACATGCCCTAAGTTTGAAGAACATAATGTTGTTAATTTATTTTAGGGGTAAAGTCTGCAGGGTGAGTAAGTTATACGCTTAGCGTAATGGTATCCTCTCCCTGCGGGAGAGGATAGAATTTCAATACGAAACGTAAGTTGAGTATTAGAAATTCTTGGTGAGGGGGCAGACCCATCAGGGGTTTTTCAGCTATGCATACCTTCTTGACAATAACTTATAGACAGATAGTGCCTGACTTTGCAGGCTTTCGCAGCTTGTTGTATTTACAAATCTTAATATTTAGGCAAAATTTTTTATGCGATTGTTTTGTATATGTATGTGAAGGTAATATTGTAAAGAAAGGAATTATCATGAATTTAACTGTTTCACCTGTTAGCACACAAATTCCTGCCTCTCAAAATATAAATTCAAAAGGAAGATTTAGCAAATTCTTTGGTATAAATAAAAAACCAACAAAAGATGTTTTTGTAGCAGCTGCATCAACGGCAGCTGCGGCGACGGTTGCTACAGCTGCTAATCAAGTACAGAATTCAAAAAAAGATGAAGCTATGAGAGAAGTTTTTGTAAATCTTAGGTTTATGCACTGCAAAGCCAGTTTAAGAGATAATAGCTTTGAAAACTTGATAAAAAATATAAATGAAGATTTAAAGAATTTCCCACAAGATTCAACAAAAGATTTTATTAATGAAGCAATGAGCTGTATTAGTAACGCTCTTGAAAAAAATCCCAAAGAACTTTGTTCAATTCATGATTTTGGCAATGGTCGTATGATGGGTAATGCAGGAACATTTCTATTAAAAACTTGCCAAAATTTGATCCGTTTGAAAACAAGTGCTGATGATGCTGCAAATAACGATTTCGTGGAACAGGTGCAAAAAGATGTTCAAACCTCTAAAAATCTTATGCAGTTAATTAATAATGGGGATTGGGAATCGGTACGAAAAATTAATTTAGATTCAAATATTATGAAGTATCTGTAAGTATAGAAACGTAGAATGTGGTAAATCTATGATTTACCGCATTAAAAAGTTATGCAAATTTGTCAAGTAAAGTTACACAACAGGACTGCAGGGAAATTGCAGATTTTATGAACATGTATGACGGAAAATATATAAATAGCTGGAGAGGTTACGCACTAACTGATGATATTCCGAATATAGAAAAACTTGTATTATTTGCGAGAAGCTTGAAACAAATTGAAAAACTTGAGTTTTATAAAAATCTAAAAGAATCAGATTGGGAGAATTGTATAGATAGTATTATTAACTCATTATTTGAAATTTGCACAGTATGATTCTCACAAAGTCATTATAATACTAATTAAAAATCATTTTATTTTACTTAAAATTTTTTAAGTTTATTGAAAAAAATAAAGTTTGCAACTTTAAATAAAGCTTTTTCAAAAAGAATTACTCTATATTTCGTAATATATGAACAATTCCTTAGTAATTTATACCTTACTTTACGATAAAAGTTGGGCTTTGGTATACGTTCGCGCATTCTTTTTGTATGGCATGAAATTAATTCTTTATCATAATTAATTTGTTTACAGACTGAATTTATAATTTTATCAATTTTTGTTTGTGTTAAATATTCATTTTTTAACAAGTTAGTTTTAAGTAATGGAAATTTAAAATCGTGTATTTTTATAATTGCATTATCTAAAGGAGTATTACAAGAAGAATTTTTGTCATGAAACATAACTTTCCCAACAAATTTTGAGTCAAATAAAATTTTACTTAATCCTACCTCATAATTTATAACAATTTCATTTTTATTGGGTAAACTTGTTATGCTGTTAATAAAATTATTAAAAGCAGTAGAGTTTGTTACATTCTTTTTAAAATTTATAAAATATGTTTGTATATGAAAATTATCAACTTTAAGTGTATAAATACCATTTTTACAAACAGGGCAAAAATTCCATTCGGTTAATCCCCAAAAATCACATTTTTCTTTCTCCATTTTTTCAAAAAGACTTTTTAATGAATAAAATGGCCCATAGCAAGAATCATTGACCCAAAGAAGCTCATCAAAATCGAGTCCCGAATTTTGAATTAATGAGAATCCTCGTTTGTATGAGCCAAAGTCATACTCTCCATGTCTACCTGCAATTTTATAATCAGCAATTCCATCGAGTTTTGAAAGTTCTTTTGAGTCTAAATCCGAGTCTGAGACAAAAATTATCGTCTGGCAGACTTCCCTTAAAGCTTTCAGATAATAAATTACATACCTGTCGATTATATTATCTCTATCCCAGTGTGCGAAAACACAAAGTCTTTTCATAAGTTTATTTTATCATAAAATCCTCTTTGCATATGATATCAAACTTTATATTCTTATATATAATAGTTTTTGAAAGAGGGTTCTGATGGTAATAAGAGTTTTACTTCTGTTTTTATCGTTTGTAATACTGGTTAATTTATGTATAATAATGCTCTGCTATATTACAGGCGAAAATTTATATCAAAAATACGGTAAGCAAATGCTTATATTATTTGGGATATTCGTATTTTTGGTTGCAGCTCTTTATGTCGCATTAGCCTTAATAGGTTTAAGATAAAGAAAGGAAAACAATGGACAAAAAATTATTTGGAATGCCAGTATTAGTGCTATGCCTTCTGGTATGTTTTATTGTACTTTGTAACCCGTTTGTAATGGTAGGACCGGGTGAGCGCGGAATAAAAATCAGGTTAGGGGAAGTCGAGCCGGAAAGTTATGGTGAAGGTCTGCATTTGATTTTTCCTTTTGTACAAAAATTTAAAACAATGAATGTAAAGACTCAAAAGAATACATTAACCACCTCTGTTTATACAAAAGATATTCAGCAAGCAAGAATTACTTATGTTATCAACTACAATGTTCAGCCGGATAAAGTTAATAAATTATTCCAGGAAGTAGGAATGGATTATGTAAGCACGATTTTGACTCCTGTTGTTGAGGGTACTATAAAAGATATTATCGGTAAGTGGAATGCACAAGATTTGATTGCAAACAGAGAAAAAGCAACAGGTGATATTTTATTTAAGCTTCAATCACAGCTTAATGATAATTATATTAATGTAACTGATTTTCAGATGACTGAAATCAATTACTCTGAGGTTTTTGAAAGGGCAATCGAAAGCAAGGTAACTGCTGAACAGGAAGCTTTAAAGGCTAAAAATAAAACTGTTCAGGTCGAGGAAGAAGCTAAACAAAAGGTTATAGCTGCGGAAGCTGAGGCTAAATCAATGGCTATTCGCGCCCGTGCTTTAAGCCAGAACAAATCATTGGTTCAGTATGAGGCCGTACAAAAATGGGACGGTAAGATGCCGCAATATATGCTAGGCGGAACAATGCCGTTTATAAATGTAACGCCTTCAAAGTAGTGGCTAAAATAGATTAAAGTACAAGGGGCGGGCTTTTAGCCCGCCCCTTGTACCAATTTAAAATTTTAAGCCAACTCATATTCCATAATAAAATCGTCCATAACGAACCCGCTTCCAATATCTGTTACGACACTATCAATCACTTTAAAGCCATATTTTAGATAGGCGTTGTATGCACTTGAGTTATGTTTATTGACTGTAAGTATGATTTTATTTGTACACATCTTTTTAATTTCATCAAAAGCTTTTTTGCCGAGTCCTATATGCCTGTATTCTTTAAGCAGATATAATTTAGATAAAAACAGGTAATCTTTTTTCTTGGAAATTCCAGTGTAACCAACAATATCACGTCCTTCAACTAAAAAATAATAAGTATAACTTTCATTCTTTATCTGTTCTTCTATAGCTTCTTCTGATTGGAATTTTTGCACCATATAATCAATTTGCTCGACAGACAATAGACACGGCCAATATTCATGCCAGATTTCGGAAGCTATCTGCGCTAATAATTTTATATCATTCACCACTTCTAATTTCATAATTTTATTTTATCATAAATAGCAAAAATAATTTTTAGGCGATTTATAATAGAAAAAGGAGAATAAAATGTCTGAAATTAGTTTCGGCTCAACATTTAGAATTCCGATTAGCCAGCAAGGTATTAATAAAACAAAAAAGGTACAATTGAAATCATTAATTACTTCTTATGGAGGCGTTGTCGGAACGGGAAATACAGGTTATGCAAGAGTCTCTATGGGGAATGATAAAGATTCCGGTTTTATACATAAATTAAAAAATATTGGCTACCAGATTTATCAGCAGTTTCGTGGTGAAAATATTGGCAAAAATAATTTGGATGAATATATAAATAAATGTTTGGAAAATCATGATTATGTCCAGTATGGAAAACAAACTATCCGGACAAAAACCTCAGAAATTGCTTCTCGTAGATATATTCACCGTCAGATAAATCCTGTAAACAGTGATAATAAACATACTGAACTCGTTAAAAGCGTCAATTTAGAAGAACAAGAAAGAATTCGTAACACACAGAGTTATAAAGATACTGTTGAAAAATATGGTAAAGAGTTTGCGGAAGCCGTTTTCTTTTTATAACCCTATATAATAAAAAATACTCCTTCATTAGATTTGCTTAATGTAGAAGTATTTTATAAGAATTTTTATTATTTATTAATGACAAAGTGCCAATAATACCCCTGCAGCAACCGCAGAGCCGATTACTCCGGCTACATTCGGGCCCATTGCGTGCATAAGGAGGAAGTTTTGCGGATTGGCTTCCAGCCCGACTTTATTAGAAACCCTTGCTGCCATAGGCACTGCCGAAACGCCTGCTGAACCAATAAGCGGATTGATTTTTTCTTTAGAAAATAAGTTCATGATCTTTGCCATAATAACCCCGCCTGCTGTTGCTAGCGAGAACGCTATGATACCAAGTATCAGAATAAACAGTGTTTGAATAGTCAAAAACTGGTCTGCTGATAATTTTGAGCCGACAGAAAGCCCCAAGAATATTGTTACAATATTTATTAAAGCATTTTGCATTGTATCCGATAGTCTTTCAACAACTCCACATTCCTTGCATAAGTTCCCGAAAGTTAATGCTCCGATAAGCGGGCAAGCATCGGGCAGAAGTATTACACATAAAAGCAGTACAAGGAGCGGAAATACAATTTTTTCTCTCTTTGTTACTTCTCTTAACTGTGTCATCTGAATTTTTCTCTCTTCTTTTGTTGTAAGAAGCTTCATAATAGGCGGCTGAATGACCGGTACAAGAGCCATATAAGAATATGCAGCAACTGCAATTGCACCCAAAAGCTCTGGCGCAAGCCTTGATGTTACAAATATTGATGTCGGCCCGTCAGCTCCGCCTATAATACCAATTGCTGCGGATTGAGGTAAGGTAAACCCAAAAATACAAAGAGCCATAAGCAGTGCTCCGAATATTCCGAATTGAGCTGCTCCGCCTAAAAGAGCCATTTTAGGGTTTGCAATTAACGGACCAAAGTCTGTCATTGCGCCAACTCCCATGAAAATTATTAAAGGAAACAGCCCTTTATGAATACCGGCTTCATATATAATTCCTAAAAAACCGTTTGTTCCTGCGATATCGCATATTGGAATATTTGACAATAAGCCGCCAAATGCAATCGGAACCAAAAGCAGAGGCTCAAACTGTTTTTTTATTCCAAGCCATAGGAGGAATAAGCAAACCAGAATCATAATCCAATATCCGTGCATATGCAGGAATTGTTCAAAAACATTTGTAATAGCAGGGTCTTCCGGTCTTACAAAATTCATTATACCGGTAGAATGCCAAAGAGTATTTAGACCTTCTGTAATATTCATTAATTTTCTCCTTCTAACCTACTATTGCAAGTGTTTGCCCTGTTACTACTTTGTCACCTTGTGAAACCGAAATCGCCTGAACAACTCCGGCTTTTGGCGATTTAACTTCAATTTCCATTTTCATTGCTTCCAATACAAGTATTACATCACCTTCAGCAACTGTCGTTCCTGCTGTAGCCTCAATTCTTAGAACATTCCCCGGAACGCCGGCTTTAACTTCTTCTCCTGCTCCTGATGAGGTTTGAACTTTAGCTTCAATACCTTCTTTGACAGAAATATCGTAAGTTTTGCCGTTTACAGAAGCTTTTCCGGCTTCAAGTTTAACCGCATAAGCTTTTCCGTTAACCTGTACAGTATATTCATTTCCTTTTTCAGTTGAAGCAGTTGTTTTTGCAGGTTCATTCTTACGAACCCCGATTTGGCCTTTGCCTTGAAGGAACATGATACCCTTTTCTTTGCAGGTTCCTGCTATAAATATATTTTCTTCATTGACTTCTAAGCCGGCATCTTCAAGCATTTTTGTTGCCGCCTTTATTCCTTTGTTCGGATCCTTGTCGTTCAAATCAACAACAAGTTCTGTTGTCGGCTGCAAGCCTAATTGTTCTTCAGCAATCTTAATAATTTCAGGATCTGCTTCGCAAGGAGTTTTCCCGAAATACCCAAGAACCATTTTCCCGTAACCTTCAGCAATTTTTTTCCAGTTTCCAAACATTACGTTATTGAATGCTTGCTGGAAATAGAATTGTGAAACAGGGGTTACAGATGTTGCAAATCCGCCTTTTTCTACAACCTCTTTCATAGCAGCAACAACTTCCGGGAATTTGTCCATAACTCCGTTGTCACGCATCATTTGAGTATTAGCAGTTAATGCTCCGCCTGGAAGCGGTGAAGATATAATCATAGGATTAACTGCCAAAGCCTCAGGAGGCAGGAAGTAATCTTTCATACATTCTTTGAATATTTCTTCCGTCTCTAAGATTTTATTAATATCAATTCCTAAATCGTATTCCGTACCTTTTAGGGCATGCCACATAGAAACGATATCAGGCTGTGCGGTTCCACCTGATACCGGTTTCATCGCTAAATCAATTCCATCAGCTCCGCCTTCAAGTGCAGCTAAATAAGCGGCAAGCCCTGTTCCTGCCGTCTCGTGAGAGTGGAATCTTATATGAGCATCAGCACCTAATATTTCTCTTGTACGTTTGATTGTTTCATAAACTTTTCTTGGTGCAGAAGTTCCAGACGCGTCTTTAAAAGCAATGCTATCAAAAGGAATTCCCG
>CALUQF010000093.1 GCA_944322835.1 Candidatus Gastranaerophilales bacterium
CAGAAGAAATTTAAATAAACAGTCTTTTTATGAAAATTATAACCAAACTAAAATTTTACAAAGTCCGAATTTTAACGGTTACTGCGGAAAAGTTGCAGGAACTCTTACAGGTATTGCCGCTGCGGTAGGACTTGCAATTGTTGCAGCGCCTGTTCTTGCTTGTGCGGCACCAATACTTGGAGCTGCCGGAATGTTTGCCGGAGATAAGGCTGAAGATAAAATTAATAAGGCTTTTGATAATAAAAACGAATAGTTAAAAAGGAGAATGATATAAATGATTCAACCAATAAGTAAATTTTCAACCAACAATTATTACAAAAATAATAGCATTAATTTTAAAAATGCAGCAGCACAAACTACTCTAGCTAAGGATTCTGCCAACCTGAATATTTCGGAAAAACGGGATATGGCTATAATAAATTTTATAGAAAAAACCGAAAAAACACAGAAGCAGAGCCAAATGCTCGGAATTATAAGCCTTGCTGCAATAATTCCGCTATGTTTTCTGCCATTAATTGTAACTAAGAAAAAGGGCGGAAATTTTACCGGAGCTGATAATACAAAAATCTTTAAATCTTTAAAAGATGATACTGCAATTCCTACACTGGATACCTGTAAAAGCATTAATGAAAAATTGAGAAATTTTCTGCAAACTCAGGTAGATTTTGCGAAAGCAAACCCGGAAGATATAGCAGCTACCGGAGTAAAAAATCCTGCAAACAGACTTATTCTATATGGTGCTCCCGGTTCCGGCAAATCATTTTTTGCCAAAATATTTGCAAAAACACTTGATGCCAATTATAAAGAAGTACAATATGCCGATTTTAATTCAAAATGGGCCGGCGAGGGGACCGCAAATATGAAGAAAACATTTGAGAATGTTTTGAATGAGGCTAAAAAAGAACCGATGAAGAAATTTGTACTTACTTTTAATGAGATAGATACTCTGGTTCAACCGGCAGAAGCAATGCAATCAAATTATGCAAGAGGCGGCGGTAGTCATAATATCTCTAAGTTAGAAGAACGCTCTACTTTTTTAAATTACATAGATCGCTTAAGCGAAGAAGCTCCAAATGTAACAATTATAGGAACGACAAATCTTTCTCCGCAAAACAAAGGTCTTGACGGTGCTGCAATGAGCCGATTTAAAAATTTAATGGAAGTTTCTTATCCTGATAAAACTTGTCTTTTGGAAGCTTTAAAATCAAATATCCGAAGCTTGGGGGATGGGGAAATTTTTATTGGTACGAATAAAGATTCTCTGGAAGAGTTTGCACAATCAATGGTAGACAGGAAATCTTCTTTTAGAGATTTAAATAATGTATTTGAAAATTCCAAATCTTATTATTTGAATGATTACATGAAAGACAAAAATTCAAAATATAAATTAGATTATTTGAAAAGAGCATTGGATTCAATAAGTTCAACAGACGGAGAAATTGCGGGTAAATTATAAAAGGAGAAGTTATTCATTATGAAAATTAGTGCAATTAATCAAAATTATCAAAATGTAAAATTAAACAAAACAAATCATAAGATAAAAAATTCTTTACAGACAAAAGAACAAAATTATTCGGACATATGTTTTAAAGGAATAAAGGGCGGTGTCAAAGGAGGTTTAATTGGTGCAGCTGCAGCTACAGCACTAGCACTTGTAACCGGTGGCGCCGGCTTCGGATTACTACCGCTATGGACGGCCGTAGGTGCAATAAGTGGTAGTGAGTATGAAAATGAAAATAAAGATAGTGAAGATAAATAGTATATTAATGTAGAAAGGAGAAAAATGAGAATTAATGCAATTAACCAGGTAAAAGTAAATCGTACAAACATGAATACAAGAAAAAACAATTCCGCTAGATTAACAGTTCAACAACCAAACACAGAACCCGTAAATTCCGGGAATGTAGCCTTTAAAGGCGCATTTGGGGCAGTAGCTGGTGGCATTATGGGAGTTGTTATAGGGGGGGTTCTTACACTTATAACAGCAGGTGCTACAAGTGCTGCGCTTGTTCCGATAATAATCGCTAGTGCTATAATTGGGCATAGTGAAGAAGAAAAAAGTAACAGAGAAGACCAAAATAATAGAAAATAAAAAACTATGTAGATTATATAGCAGGTGCAAAGCTTACAACTTGCACCTGCTTTTTATTTATTGTAAAATAATGTTAAGCAATAAAGGAGAGATATATGACACCGGATTACAAAAAGATATTGAGCTATATGCCGACAGTTATTGAATCATCTTCAAGAGGAGAAAAATCTTTTGATATTTTCTCAAGATTGTTAAGAGAAAGGATTATATTTCTTGGAACAGAAATTGATGATGATGTAGCTAATTCAATTGTCGCGCAACTTCTTTTATTAGATAGTGAAAATCCAGAAAAAGATATTATGTTATATATTAATTCCCCCGGTGGTGTCATTACTGCGGGCATGGCAATTTATGACACGATGAATTTAATCAAAGCAGATGTACAAACTATTTGTCTTGGTGAGGCTGCATCTATGGGTGCCTTTTTGCTGTCAGCCGGAGCTAAGGGGAAAAGAATGGCGCTTCCAAGTGCAAGAATTATGATACACCAACCTTTAGGCGGTGCAAAAGGTCAAGCGACCGATATTGAACTTGAAGCAAAAGAAATTTTGAGAATGAAGGACATGTTAATTGGTATTATGGCCGAAAATTCAAATCAGCCGTTTGAAAAAGTAAAAGAAGACTGCGAACGTGACCATTATCTTTCCGCCGCTGAAGCTGTTGAATATGGTCTTATAGATAAAGTCATAACATCTGCCGGCTAAATTTGTTGATTGTTGATTTTTATTCTCCTTCATACTAAAATGTTGCTAATATGTGTAGCCGGGTCGGAATTAAAAACCTTACCGGAGTAATATAAATTAAGGAGAAAAAAAAATGACATCAAGAAAATTTTTATTCACTTCCGAATCAGTTACGGAAGGACACCCCGACAAAGTATGTGATCAGATCTCTGACGCAATTTTAGATGAATTCTTAACCAAGGATCCTCAAGCCCGTGTAGCTGCTGAAACAACTGCTACAACCGGTATGGTTCTTGTATGCGGTGAAATTACATCAAATTGTTATGTTGATATTCCGCATGTTGTAAGGAGAACTGTTAGAAATATCGGATATGCAGGCTCTGCTGGCGGTGGTTTTGATTGCGATACCTGCGCCGTACTTACAAGTATTGATGAACAATCTGTTGATATTGCAGGCGGTGTAAATAAAGCGCTGGAAAGCAGAAGTGAAAATGCAGACACAGCAGCAAGCGAAACTTCTAATATTGGTGCAGGTGATCAAGGGATTATGTTTGGTTATGCCTGCAATGAAACACCTGAATTAATGCCGCTTCCAATAAGTCTGGCTCATAAACTTTCTTTTAGACTAGCCAGAGTAAGAAAAGAAGGTATTTTAAGCTACTTAAGACCGGATGGAAAATCACAAGTTACTGTTGAATATATAGATGGCAAACCTTCAAGAATTCATACAGTTCTTTTATCGACACAACATGCTGCAGAAATCAACGGAATTAGTGACAATTCTAAAATCCAAGCAATAATTCGTCAAGATTTGCAACACTGTGTTATAGATTATGTATTTGAAAAAGAAGCAATAAAACCGGATAAAGACACAATTATTCTTATCAATCCTTCAGGGCGATTCGTAGTTGGCGGTCCTCAAGGTGATTCTGGTTTAACAGGAAGAAAAATTATTGTTGATACTTATGGCGGTTATTCTCGCCACGGCGGCGGTGCTTTCTCTGGAAAAGATCCGACAAAAGTTGACCGCTCAGCTGCATATGCGGCAAGATATGTTGCTAAAAACATTGTTGCAGCAGGTATTGCCGATAAATGTGAAATAGAGTTAGCGTACGCAATCGGTGTTGCGGAACCTGTTTCAATTTTCGTTGATACATTCGGCACAGGAAGAATTTCAGACGATGAGATCTCAGAACTTGTAAAAGAAAACTTTGACTTAAGGCCAGCTGCTATTATCGCTAATTTCGATTTAAGGAACCTTCCAGCTAAAAACGGAGGTAAATTCTATCAAAAACTTGCAGCATACGGACATGTCGGCCGTACCGATATAAATGTCCCTTGGGAACAAACAGATAAGGTTGAACTAATAAAACAATCGTTATCAAAAGAATACAGCATATGCTAGAAGATAAGAGGATGGTGAAAGAGCCATCCTCTATTTTGTCTTAAATCTATTCAACCCATTCTATTTCAGCTTTAGTAATCGAATAATATATAGGCCTTTGGTAATTTTTAGAATAATAATTATCATTTTTATGTGTTTGGATTTAACCAACAGAGATCTAAAAACTTCTACTTACCAATTATCAAACATCATTGTTTGTGTTTCTGGCCTCTCAAAAAGTTACATCTTTCATAATATTTTTAATCAATACAGAAGGGGATGAAATAATTATAAAAAGTTGTTAAAATTTGAAAATGTTGAATAACTTCACTTCCTGAATTAGAATATAAAACAAGAGGTTTTATGCTGATAAGAGCAATAAAAAAAATAAAAGAAGATATAAAAGTAATTTACGAAAAAGACCCGGCTGCTAATAACTTAGCCGAAGTTCTTTTCTGTTATCCTGGCCTTCAAGCACTTATATCACACAGAATTGCACATAAGCTTGCATATTGGGGAATTCCTTTTATTCCAAGATACATTTCATACTTAACAAGGATTATAACAGGAATTGAAATTCACCCGAAAGCAAGAATCGGGCGCAGATTTTTCATTGACCACGGCGAAGGTGTTGTAATCGGTGAAACTACAATAATCGGCGATGATGTTCTTATCTATCAGCAGGTGACTTTAGGCGGAACCGGTAAAGAACACGGCAAACGGCACCCGACTATTGGAAATAACGTAATCATAGGCGCTGGAGCAAAAATTTTAGGTAATATTACAATAGGTGATAATACAAGAATCGGTGCAGGCTCTGTTGTCGTAGATGATGTTCCTGAGCATTGCACGGTCGTTGGGATTCCGGGTAGAATTGTGCAGCAAAAGTTTATGAATCCGGACGGTATTCTTATGCATAACAGAATCCCTGACCCTGTTAAATGTGATATCAACAGGTTAAAATATGAGCTTCAGGAATTAAAAGAAAAACTAAAAAAACAAGAATAGCAAATTTTCTATTTAGAACTTTTAATATAATGAAATGAATAATATAACAAGAGTTAATTTCAAAGGTAGCTGGGATGTAACGCCCAATGAAACCCCTTATTATAAAACTAATGCTGGTAAAATTATGGGGGCAATGGGTGCCGCAGGTTTTGTTATGAATAGTATTGAAGCACGCTCAGGAATGAATAAAACAGCAATGCTTATGTCTGTGCTGTTTGGGCTTGGAACCCACTTTCTGGTCGGCTGGTACGCTGATAAGAACAGAAATCAAAAAGTTGCAGATGCTGAGGATTATATAAATAAATATGGTTTAGAAAAGGCTTTGGAAAATAATGGAAATCTGGATATAGATAAAAACAACAAAGTATATTATAGATCAAAAGAAGGAAAAAGATTATTTACCCAGCTTGGAGCCTGGAGCGGATTATTAGTTGGAATGCCTTTTATAATGTCAGAGGCAAAGCCGGCGGCTAAAATTCTAGTCACTTTATTTTCGCTGGGGTTAGGCGCATTAGGCGGTCTAGTAGATGGCTCAATAGTAGACTATTTTGCAAATAGAACAGCTAAAAAATATTCAAAACATTATCTTTATATTAACGGATAAACCATAATATTAAGAAATTATCTTTAGGCATAAATCATCCAATATATTAATTGGGCGCATTCCAAGACGCGTCTGATTAATAGCATTTTCTACTGCTTTAATATGTTTTATTAAAATTTGTTCTTTAGGATTTGATTTTAGAAGAACAAGCATATAATTCTGAATACTTTCCAAAAGTTTTATTAGCGGAATATCTTTGGTTAAATCCACTAATCTTTGTGAAATATCAAAAACATCTTTTCTTGCAAAGTTGAAATAATCTGTAAAAATTCCGTCTATTGCCGAATAATCATAACTAATTTTTTCTATAGCAGGGACAAAGAAACATTGCGAACGTGAAATTATTGTTGACAGTACATCATCTATATAACGTGTAAGAAATATGAACGTAACTCCCGGCTGCGGTTCTTCAATAATCTTTAGCAGCGAATTTGCTGTTTCTGCCTGAAAATTAAGTTGATTTAGCCCCGCAATGTTGCCATCATCATCTCTGTCACAGAAAATAAAAACTCTTTGATATTCTGAAACAGATACAAGATTTTCTTTAATTTTTTGGGCTTGCTTTATTGAAATAACAGTTTTGGAATCATCATCTTCCGGTTTATTATCAAGCCTTGAATAAGTTAAGACGGCCGGATGTGAACCTTCTCTTATCCATTTACAATTTAAGCATTCACAATTATCGGACTTATTCTTATTGCAATTTAATAATCGGGCAATCTCCTGAGCAAGTGTATATTGTGCAGCCAAATCACTTCCATAAAACAATATGCTTTGTGGAAAAGCACGATTTTCTTGTGATAGAGCGTTTGTAAAATAATCTGTTAAAAAAGGATATTTATCTGATAATAGCACACTCGACCTCCGAAATAATATCTATTGATTCTGCTGTTTTGATTATATACTCAGCCTCAAATAAATTTTGTTTTAATCTAACCAAATCTTTTAATGCAGAATGCTTAAGTTTTGCCAATGTTTGTTTTACTACAAACTCATGCTGGCCTGTAAGCTTAGCGAGCTCCATAGAAGAGCAGGAAGCCGATTTTGTTTTTAATATAATCCATTTTCTAAGCATCGTCTGAATTGCCGATAAAAGTTCCAGAGGATGCTTTTTATCCAAAAGCCTTTTAAATTCTAAAAGAGCTTTGTCTTTTTCTCCTTTCATTATTAATTCTGTCAGATTAAATAAATCCTGATTTGAAATACAAATTTCACCAATCATTTTGGGTGTAATAACAGTTTGGGGATATGCAACAAGTTTGAGCTTATCTAATTCTATACTTATCTCTCGCAAATTATTCCCAATCTGTTCAATCAGAAGCTCAGCACATTTGAAATCAAGAGTAATTCCCTTAGTTTTTGCCTGATTTTTTATCCAGTTAGAAATATCGGCTATTTTATATGTCTTAAATGTCGGAAATTCTTTTGTATTATATTTTGACAAAATTTTGTATAGTTTACGTCTCGAATCAAGCTTTTTGTTCTCATTTCTCGGAAGCTTTACAACAAAAACAATATTTAAGTTCTCAGGACTATGTTTAAGAGCATCCTCAATATCTTCAAGCTCTTTGTCATCAAAAAAATTTTTATTAGACAAAAAATATTCTTCTGAATTTATAACTGTAAGCATCTCACCGAACATCATTGGAGTAGTTCTTAGTGCAGTGATTAAGTCAGAATATTGAGGATTATCTAATACTGTGTAACTCATAGATTTAAAATCAGGATTAAGTTTTGAACTCATTTTTTCGATTTCAAGTTCTATGTTAAAATCCTCATCCCCATAAAAAAAGTATACTGTCATATGGAGATTATACAATAAATAATCTTAGAGATTCAAGCTTTGCTCTATTCGCAAAAAAGATTAATGCTCTACGTTTTTTGCATACCAATTCTGTATTCTCTTGTTCATCTAGAATAAAATCTTCTTTTTTGGCTGTAGAATCCATGTTTTTAATACCTCCTTATTAAGCAGCTTCTGTTTGTACATATTTTGCTGATTTAGCCACAACTCCG
>CALUQF010000094.1 GCA_944322835.1 Candidatus Gastranaerophilales bacterium
TGGTTTGGAACTCATGTTCCTTACCCCGGAGAAATACAGTCACGAAGACGGTATTACTGCTGTTGAGCTTGCAAAATTAGTAGATTTGCCGCTAGAAGAAGTCAAAAAAAAACTGCAAATTCTAAAGGATAAAAATATTGTACGTGTAAAGGGGATTAATCCTAAATATTGGAAATTTGATGAATACAATTTCCAACGGCTTGATGATGACGATGATATTTTTCACCTTCTATGTAATTTTGAAGATGTTGATTTTGACAGGTATTTTACATATTAGATTATTTAGCCAGAAACTCTAAAATCCCGTCTGCAATACCTTTTGCGACATTTTTAGCAAACATTGGAGTATGATAAAGAACCGAATCCAGCGGGTTAGTCATATAAGCAGCTTCTACCAGCACACCGACATAATCGCCGGGTCTTATTACTCTAAAGTTTCCAAATCTTACTTTGTCATTGTGCGTCTTTGCAGACTTAGTCACACTACCTTCTAATATTTTTGCCAGAGCTTTAGAGTTATTGTTATAATAATAAATACTCGTGCCTCTTGTTTTGCGTATATTCATAGGATAATCTCCTATAGAATTCAGGTGTATGCTGATAAATATATTCGCATTGTTATTCCTTGCAATCGAAACTCTGTCATCAAGAGAAATCGTTCCATCACATTCGCGTGTCATAACAACGTTTGCACCTTTTTGTTTTAAAATTTCCTGAAGTTCAAGCGCAATTTTCAGATTTATATCTTTTTCTTCATCCCCAAGAGGACCAATTGCACCTTTTTCATCACCTCCATGACCGGCATCTATTACTATTGTCAAATCCTCAATTTTTTTAGGCAGCTCATTAACTTTGAATGTGTATGTTCCGTTTCTCAAGCTTACCTGATAAGAATATTTTTCCGGCTTTGGAATATTCATTGTATAAACAGAAGAATCCGATAACTCAGGATTATAGACTTTGAAAATAATTTCATTATCGCGCTCTTCTACTGAATAAGGCAAATTCTCCGTAAAAGAAATTGTATGTACTGAAGCGTTTTTATAGCGGGTATTGTTCATATTCAAAAACACCGGAGGTTCTTTTGAGGTATTATCTACTGTCTTTACGCCCGCTTTCGGAACCCAGCCGAAGTCATCTTTTGACAAAAATACCCTGTAAAAATCACCCTTTGAAGCATTCAGCATGATTTTAGTATCTTTAAATAAATGCGCAAAGCGCTTTTTATCGGCATAAGACGGGGTGCTAAATACCGGGACATCGTCTTTTATAGTAACACCATATTTTGGAGCTTCAAATTCGCAGATCGGCTCTTCCTTTGGAGGTTGAGGCTGTTTCTTTAAAATTTTATAAATTTGCGTATTATAACTTGAACGTACAACAATCCTGTTTTCGCCGTCATTTAATTTTACAGAATGAGCAAAAGCACCGTTTGATGCTGTAAAAACACGAAAATTATTTATTAAAATCCCCTCTGAATTATTTGCCTTTCCTACAAAAAAAGCATAATTTGTCGTAACCTCACAATTTTTTGCCTTTGGTAATATTAGCTCAAAGGCCGATGCTTGTGAGCATAAGAAAATCAGCATAAAAAATAATAATATCCAATTTCTCATTGACGTTATTTTAATATAAAATTTTACTGCTTGCAATTTCCATGATAGACTAAAAATATGAGCGGGAATTATATACCATTATACAGAAAATATCGTCCGCAAACACTTGACCAGCTTGTAGGACAGGAGCATATAAAAAAGACTCTGACTAACGCAATTGAGCTTGGCAAGATTGCTCACGCATTTTTATTTACAGGCCCGCGCGGAACAGGAAAAACTTCCACGGCCAGAATTCTTGCAAAATCCCTGAATTGCAAAAACGGGCCGACAATTCACCCTTGCGGAGAGTGCGAAAGCTGCCTGGATATTACAAATTCAATTCCTTTGGATGTAATAGAAATTGACGCTGCAAGTAACAGAAAAGTTGAAGATACGCAAAATATTTTAGAAAAAATTCAATATGTACCTGTTCATGGGAAATACAAAATCTATATTATAGACGAAGTTCACATGCTCACAAATCACGCTTTCAATGCGTTATTAAAAACCCTGGAAGAGCCGCCTGAAAATGTAATATTCATTCTCGCTACAACAGAAGTTCATAAGGTTTTGGATACAATAAAAAGCAGATGTCAGAGGTTTGATTTTAGAAGAATTACAACAGAAGATATTGTTAAACACCTAAGATATATCTCTGATGAAGAAAAAATCAATATTACGGACGATGCCTTATTTACAATAGCGAAAAACTGCGCCGGAGGAATGAGAGACAGTATTTCTCTTCTAGACCAGCTTAGCCTTTTGGGAATTTCCAAAGAAGTTACAACTGATGATGTTAATGCAATCCTCGGCAGAATTTCTTTTGATGTTTTGAATAAAATCAGCAATAAAATTATTTCATCATCTCCGAATGAAGCACTGGAGGTTTTGAATGAAATTTATAATGCGGGAAATGAGCCGCTACAAATTCTAACGAACTTGTCCGAATATTTTAAAAATCTGCTTATTGTAAAAAATTGCAGAGCCGAGCTTTTGAATGAATTAACAGGCCTGAATGAGGCTCAGTTACAGGAATTGAATAAACAAAAAGAACAGCTTGAAACACAGCAGATAGTATTTTTGCTTGAGAGAATTACATATTATATAAAAGAAATTAAACTCGCTTCAAACCAACATTTGTGGCTCGAGGTTGGTATTATAGATTTGGCAAACATGAGTGAGAATTCATCTCTTCTGGAGCTTCAAAACAGAATAAAGGCGCTTGAATCCAACGGCATACCGCAGGTTCAGCAACGCCCTGTTGTTCAAATTACAGCACCTGCATCGTCTGAGCCTGTAACCAGACCGGCTCCAATACCGCCTGCAACTTTAGAAAAGACCAGCGACCAGGAAACATCCGTAAAACCGCAGCCGGCTAAAATTGAATCTGGCAGAGACGATGATTTTACTCCGCCTCCAATATCTAAAAAACCGTCAGGTAATGATATTAATACTCTATGGCAAACTCTTCTAATGAATATTAAAAGTCCTGCAACAAAAGCTCTTTTAAACCTTGCAGCGCCTGTTAAAATTTCGCCTGAGGAAGTTATTATTACATTCAAAAATGATAAACTGGTTTCGCAAATAAATGATACCAACAAGAAACAAATGTTGGTTGAAGCTGCAAACACTATGTTTAACCAATCTTCTACGCATATAACAATAAGGCTTCCACAGCCTGGTGACAGCGAGCTTCAAAAAAAAACAGCACCGGCACAGCCAAAGCCTGAAGAACAGCCTATAAAAGCTGCTGCTGCCGAAGAAGTACAACCTGCACCGCCGGAAGAAAAATTTATAACAGAAGAACTTCCTTCCCCCAAGGCTACGGAAGAAAAACCAAAGAACAAAGAAAGATTGGAATCTGATCAGGAGAAAATGGTTTTAGAACTTTTTGACGGGAAATTTATTGAGTAAATTTAATAATCTATATTTTTTGGTTTAACATCTACAATTTTTTGATTTCCCGTATATCGGATGTTCACTTCTTTATCAGAAGAAATTCTTTTGATTTCGGCAATTTGCCCGTTGGAATCCAGCTTGCAGTCCAAATATTCAAATTCGCCGTCATCACTCTCATTTGCCTCGATATATTTTACCGGCTGATTATTATAAGGATTTCTAAATAATGTTCTAAAATTTTTCCCTTTGCCTAAAAATTCTGTTGTACTGCTTATTGTTCCATCCTCTTCTGCCTGAAACATTGTGTATTTATTATTTATTTTCTCATCAAAAACAGTAATTGCCGTTCTTACACTTCCATCTTCTTTTGTAATACGATCAACTTTAGAAATTAATGCGCCGGAATCTTTATCATTTTCTAAAATCTTTTCGATAGTATTTCCGTCTTTTTCCGGATAATATTCCCTTACAAAATTATTCCCGTATTCCCGTATACATAGAAGATTGCCTTCTTCATCCCGAATCCTTTCACCGTTGAGAGTATTTAAATCAAAACTATACGGCATCTCCAATTTTGCAGGTGTCACCTTGTTGAGTTCATCAATCCTGGTTAACACATACATAATATCTTTGTCATATCTGGGTTTTACCATAACCTGATTATAATTAGATAATGCAGAAAGGCTTGATAAATTAGCCTTCAATCTTAAAGGATTTGGTGATTCATTTATTAAATTTTGTTCAACTTCTTTATTATATTGCACGCTTGCCCTAAAAGTTATTGGATTAACATTCATAATAATATAAAACCTTATGTTTTTACTAACCTTATATATTAATAAAAACATTTGCCTCAAAAAAATTGCCTTATTTTGGAGTTGTTCTATTATTATTTAAATAATTCTTAACATTTGGTGCCAAAGAAATGTTTTGCAGCATCATATTATATTTCTTCAAATCCCCGATATTAGCGGCTTCCTGGAGCAAATCTCTTCTTGTTGAAATTTGCATCTTTTCTGTCTGTTCTCCGTTATTATTTTTTGAATCAATTTTTCTGATTACAGAATCAATATCCTGTGAAGTCGAAATTCCATATTTAGAAGCAAAACTCTTCACCGGCATACCTGCTTGTAATTTGTACAACCATTGTATAGAATATTTGTCGTTCTCGGAAAGCGAAGCTACTCCGTACTGATGCGGAGTATACATAATATCTTCTTTGTAAGGACTATGCCCCAAACCCAATGCATGCCCGATTTCGTGTAATATAGTATGATAAACCTCTATATCACTATCATACTGCTGATGTATTCTTCCGTCCGTAAGCCCGATTGAAACCTCAGCTCCATAAAGCCTGCCCTGAGCGTCCCAGTTGAAGTAACAATGTCCGAGAGCCTGCCTGTCAACACGCTTCCAATCCACATTTATGTTTGATTCCAGAAGAACGTTTGTTACCCTAAATCTAAGCTTACCTCCTGTTGCTGCAGCCCAGACAGTAAATGCATCTAATACCATTTTGCGAAATTTAGCGTCTTCTCCTGGTTTTGAATAAAATTTCATCGGTGCAATATAGACAACCAGATTATTTACCGGCCATCGCATTACACTACCGTTTTTTACACTGCCATTAAGATATGTCCTTCGCTGCATATTATTAATATATCATAATTTTTAGAGTTTAGAAATACCTGATTTTAAGAATTATTTTTAAAATTTGCTGCGCATAACAACCAGCGGCATTCACAAATCAAACACCCGATCTCTGTATACACCGTCATCCTGAAAGTCGGTTGCCCCCCCTATCCAAGCGACAGAACTTACCGTTATTTCGGAAGTAAATGTAAATAGCTGGTAGCCTTGCTTTTAAGCGTACAGCCACCCCTCTCCACGGGGGAGGGTAGAATTTCAAGTTGAGCATCAAGGCGAAACTTAGAAATTCGGGTGGGGGCTAATTAATAATGTTATTGTTGGGTTTCACCCAACCTACGTTCTTATTATTTGACGTCAAGCGTGCTGTCATCCCGAATTTATTTCGGGATCTTACCCAAAATCAAGTATAACGCTACACAGGTAAGATGCTGAAACAAGTTTAGCATGACAGTTATTGTCGGACTAAAATCCGACAGATTATTTAAGTCTGTAGGTTCTAGTAAGCTTTGATTACCAAAACATAATTTATGTTTTTGATGCGGTAAATTACAGATTTACCGCATCCTACAAGACTAATCGCTCTCACAATGACAGGGCGCGACATTACAGGTTTGAAAACAGAATTCTGAGTTATTAAATACCTGATTTAATCTAAATCATAATGCAGCATAGAAACAACTTTTACTCCGGAAGCCTCTATTTTTTCCCTGCCCTTTAGTGGATCAAGTTCAATAATGAATGCTGCAGCAACAGGCACTGCACCGACTCTTTTGACTAAATTACAAGCAGCAGCAGCTGTTCCACCGGTCGCAAGCAAATCATCAATAATAAGAACCCTGTCTCCAGACTTTAAAGCATCTGAATGCATTTCAATCGTATCTGTGCCATACTCAAGAGAATATGTTTCTTTTATCGTCTCGGCAGGAAGCTTATTTGGTTTTCTTATCGGAATAAAGCCTGCATTTAATCTATAAGCAAGAGCTGCACCGAAAATAAATCCGCGAGATTCAATGCCTGCTATATAATCAATTTTCTCGTCTTTAAATTTATCCGCAAGAAAATCTATCATATATTGCATAGCCTTGCTATCTTTTACGGCTGTTGTTATATCTAAAAATAATATTCCTTCTTTGGGAAAATTAGGAACCTCTCTTATATGTTCTCTGACATAATCAAAACAGTCTTTTGCTAACATCATTGCTATTTATACCTCTTGTAATTCTAATTCCTGTATATTCTCTTTTTCTGTTTTTTGCTCTGCAATACTTTCCAGTACTAAACCATGGGCTGTTTTGCCCCAGTTCATATCTTTCTTGCAGAATAATATTTTACCACAAATAAATAATTCCATAGGAAACCATATAATAAGAAAGTATACTGTTGTCTCAAAAGCCTGTTTCAAAGCACTCATTCTGGGTATAGCATCATACTTTCTTAAACTATATCTTATCGCCAAAACAAAACCGACACCAACAACCATAGAAACAATCAAAGATGACCATAAAACGTTATGCAGGCTGTAAGGATCAATTTTATCAGTAAAGAATTTAATAATCCTAAATGCAACTTCCATCATAAACCACAAAGGCATTATAAACTGAGTTATATAAATTGCCATATCAAAACGCGCTCTTAATGACATTTTTGTTGACTTCATAGCGGCGCCAAAGTATTCTAAATATCTTCTTATAGTTCCCTCAAGCCACCTTCTTCTTTGCCTGAAAAGCGGCATTAAGCATACAATACCCTCTTCATACACGCACGCTTCCAAACAAAATCTTACATCCCATCCCTTTATATGAAGCCTTGTAGACATATCCAAATCATCGGTAATTGTATAATTATTCCAGCCGTTGATATCAACGAGAGCTTCTCTTTTAATTAATTCACCGTTACCTCTAAGCTCAACAGCTCCTTTAATCGCGTCACGTCCTGTTTGTAAATATGTATCGAGCGTGTATTCATTATTCTGGCATCTGGTTAACAAATTAACATCTTTGTTTCTTATAATTTTTCTTGCCTGAACAGCGCCAACATCAGCCGGTTCAAGCTTTGGCACCATTTTATTTAAAAAATCCGGCCCCACCGTTGCATCTGCATCAAAAACTAAAATAGCATCCCCCTTAGCTATTTTAAAAGCATCATTCAACACAGCAGATTTCCCTGGAAAAGCATTCTTATCTCTTATTAAAGCTTTTACATTTTCATGCTTTCGCTCTAAATTTTTTATTACAGAAGAAGTATTATCAGTACTCCTATCATCAATTACAATTATCTCAAAATTTGGATAATCCATTTTTAGAATGTTTTCAACTGTATATTCTATAACACTTTCTTCGTTATGTGCCGGAATCATAACTGTAACAAAAGGCTTATAACTCTCATTAACGACCGGAGGAAATTTTTTCAGCTTACGTTTTTGATACTTCATCGCAGCGATTGAATAAAGCCCGTAAACAACCATACATACACATAAAATTACAAACCCGACAACAGTATTAACATGGTTTTGGAAAACGTATAAAAATACTCCCAAACAAGATAAAATTATAAATAAAAGTATCCTTTCCCTCATAATCTCCCAAGCTGCTCGATAAATTTATACCTTCACAACAATACATTATACCAAAA